>NZ_JBSGBN010000088.1:0-4918 GCF_053601275.1 Streptomyces sp. NPDC004752
GGCCCGTACACGCACTTCCGTGTACGGCCCTTCGGCTGTCCAGGGGCAGGGCGAAGGCCGGCTCAGCGGTCCATCAGCCGGTCGAACTGCGTGGTGGTGTGCCGCAGATGGGCCACCAACTCCTCACCGACCTTCGGCTCGGGCGCGTCCGACGGTACGAACAGGATCGAGACCTGCATGTGCGGCGGCTCGGCGAACCAGCGCTGCTTGCCGCCCCAGACGAACGGAGAAAGGTTCCGGTTGACGGTGGCGAGACCGGCCCGTGCGACGCCCTTGGCGCGCGGCATGACGCCGTGCAGCGCCTTGGGGGCCTCCAGACCCACCCCGTGCGACGTACCGCCCGCCACGACCACCAGGAAGCCGTCGGAGGCCGCCTTCTGCTGGCGGTAGCCGAAGCGCTCGCCCTTGACCACGCGCGTGACGTCCAGGACCGCGCCGCGGTACTCGGTGGCATCGTGGTCGCCCAGCCACAGCCGGGTGCCGATGCGGGCGCGGAAACGGGTCTGCGGGAACTGCTGCTGCAGCCGGGCGAGTTCGTCGGCCTTCAGATGGCTGACGAACATCGTGTGCAGCGGCAGCCGTGCCGCGCGCAGCCGGTCCATCCAGCCGATGACCTCCTCGACGGCGTCCGAGCCGTCGGCGCGGTCCAGCGGCAGATGGATGGCGAAGCCCTCCAGCCGGACGTTCTCTATGGCGGCGTGCAGCTGCGGCAGCTCCTGCTCGCTGATCCCGTGCCGCTTCATCGAGGACATCACCTCGATGACCACGCGGGCGCCCACGAGGCCGTACACGCCGTCGATGGACGACACCGAGCGGATCACCCGGTCGGGCAGCGGTACGGGCTCCTCGCCGCGCCGGTAGGGCGTCAGCACCAGCAGGTCACCACCGAACCAGTCCTTGATCCGTGCGGCCTCGTACGTCGTGCCTACGGCGAGGACGTCGGAGCCGAGCCGCGTGGCCTCCTCCGCCAGGCGCTCGTGCCCGAAGCCGTAGCCGTTGCCCTTGCAGACCGGGACGAGCCCCGGGAACTGCTCCTGCACGTGCTTGTGATGCGCACGCCAGCGCGCGGTGTCGACGTAGAGCGTGAGCGCCATGGCCGGATCTGGAACCTTTCTCGTGGCTGCGGTGTATCAGAGGTATGAGAGCTATCGACGGTATCGAAGCACCCGGCGCGCGATCAGCGGCGCGACATATAGATGTCGAGCGCCTTGTGGAGCAGCTTGTTCAGCGGGAAGTCCCACTCGCCGAGGTACTCGGCGGCCTGGCCGCCGGTGCCCACCTTGAACTGGATCAGGCCGAAGAGGTGGTCGGTCTCGTCCAGCGAGTCGGAGATCCCACGCAGGTCGTAGACGGTCGCGCCGAGTGCGTAGGCGTCGCGCAGCATCCGCCACTGCATCGCGTTCGAGGGCCGGACCTCGCGGCCGATGTTGTCGGAGGCGCCGTAGGAGTACCAGACGTGTCCACCGACGATCAGCATCGTCGCCGCCGACAGATTCACTCCGTTGTGCCGGGCGAAGTACAGCCGCATGCGGTTGGGGTCCTCGGTGTTGAGGGCCGTCCACATGCGCTGGAAGTACGACAGCGGGCGGGGCCGGAAGTGGTCGCGCACAGCAGTGATCTCGTAAAGCCGCTGCCACTCCTCCAGCTCGTGGTAGCCGCCCTGGACGACCTCGACACCGGCCTTCTCGGCCTTCTTGATGTTGCGGCGCCACAGCTGGTTGAAGTTCTTGTGGACCTCTTCCAGAGAGCGGTTGGCCAGGGGAACCTGGTAGACATAGCGCGGCTGGACGTCACCGAAACCGGCGCCGCCGTCCTCGCCCTGCTGCCAGCCCATGCGGCGCAGCTTGTCGGCCACCTCGAAGGCACGCGGCTCGATGAAGTCGGCCTCGATGTCACGCAGACGCTTCACGTCCGGGTTCTGGATGCCCTGCTTGATGGAGTTGGCCTCCCAGCGCCGGATGATCACCGGCGGGCCCATTTTCACGGAGAACGCGCCCTGCTGCTTGAGGTGAGCGAGCATGGGCTGGATCCAGTCGTCCAGATTCGGCGCGAACCAGTTGATGACCGGGCCCTCGGGGAGATAGGCGAGGTAGCGCTTGATCTTGGGCAACTGGCGGTAGAGCACCAGGCCCGCGCCGACCAGCTCGCCCTTGCGGTCGAACCAGCCGAGGCTCTCGGAGCGCCACTCCGCCTTGACGTCGGCCCAGGCCGGGACCTGCATGTGACTCGCCGCCGGCAGGCTCTGAAGGTAGGCCAGATGCTGCTCGCGACTGATGGTCCTCAGGGTCAGGCTCATTCGGGGCGCTCCTCGGGCTGGTGTGTCCCCCTGGGTACAGGGGCTCCGGCTCTCGCGCCGAAGCCTACTGCGCCTTCCCGGCGCCCCGACCGGACGTACGGGACCTTCGCCCCGGCCTGTGGGCCGCCGGTGCGTTCCCATGTGCTTTACGTGCAGTTCGGCCGACGGTGTCGGCAAGGTCAGAGGACCCCGCCGAACAGGCCGCCGTGCGCCATGCCGATGAAGAAGCCGATGCCCGCGGCACCGAGACCCAGGATCAGACCGAACCGCTCACGTGTGGTCTCCGAGACCCACTGTCCGTAGGCGCCGATGATGATGCCCGCCAGGCCGGTCCAGGAGCTGAGCAGATGCAGGCTGTGGAAGAACGACGTGATGAAGGCCGTCAGCCCGAGCACCAGCGTCACCGCGAGCAGGGCCTCCTGGAGGGGATGACGCTTGTCGTCGGTGGCGAAGAGGGATCCGGCGGTGTTGGGTCGCAATGCCTGTGCCATGGGGCACCTCCTGCGGAAGACGGCGCATCGTAGCGCCATACACACCCGATGTGTACAGATTGACGGCCCACGCGACCGGATTTCAACCGGAAGCCGGGGTGCGGGTAGTGTGGACCGTCTGCATCGGTGTCTGCCCGGAACGCGGCGGGGGAATCCCGGCGGGACCCCTCGACTGTCAGTGGTGGCCGATACCGTTGCGTACGCATCACAACCCTCCTGCCACGGAACGACCGTGGCCGCTGAGTCCAGAGGAGGTGGGTTCCACATGCGTCACTACGAGGTGATGGTCATCCTCGACCCCGATCTTGAGGAGCGCGCTGTCTCCCCGTTGATCGAGAACTTCCTGTCCGTCGTCCGTGATGGCGGCGGCAAGGTCGAGAAGGTCGACACCTGGGGTCGTCGTCGTCTCTCGTACGAGATCAAGAAGAAGCCCGAGGGCATCTACTCGGTCATCGACCTGCAGGCCGAGCCTGCGGTCGTCAAGGAGCTCGACCGCCAGATGAACCTGAACGAGTCGGTCCTCCGGACCAAGGTCCTCCGCCCCGAGACCCACTGAGCCTCGCTCAGTCGGCCCCGGGATTCGAGTAGCAAGCAGCCAGAGCAAACCCGCCGAGAGGTTCCCCATGGCAGGCGAGACCGTCATCACGGTCGTCGGCAATCTTGTCGACGACCCCGAGCTGCGCTTCACCCCGTCCGGTGCGGCGGTCGCGAAGTTCCGCGTCGCGTCCACTCCCCGTACCTTCGACCGTCAGACGAACGAGTGGAAGGACGGCGAGAGCCTCTTCCTGACCTGCTCGGTCTGGCGTCAGGCGGCGGAGAACGTCGCCGAGTCGCTCCAGCGAGGCATGCGCGTCATCGTGCAGGGCCGGCTGAAGCAGCGGTCCTACGAGGACCGTGACGGCGTCAAGCGCACGGTCTACGAGCTGGATGTCGAGGAAGTCGGCGCCAGCCTCCGCAGCGCCACGGCCAAGGTCACCAAGACCTCCGGCGGCGGCCGCGGCCAGGGTGGTTACGGCGGCGGTGGCGGCCAGGGTGGCGGCGGCTGGGGCGGCGGCCCCGGTGGCGGCCAGCAGGGCGGCGGCGCTCCCTCCGACGACCCGTGGGCGACCGGCGCTCCGGCAGCCGGTGGCAACCAGGGCGGTGGCAACCAGGGCGGTGGCGGCGGCTGGGGCGGCGGCTCCGGCGGCGGTGGCGGCGGCTACTCGGACGAGCCCCCCTTCTAGGTCCCCGGACCAGGGACGGGCCGTACCCACACTTCTTGATCACACAGGAGAAACATCATGGCGAAGCCGCCTGTGCGCAAGCCTAAGAAAAAGGTCTGCGCTTTCTGCAAGGACAAGGTCACGTACGTGGACTACAAGGACACGAACATGCTGCGGAAGTTCATTTCCGACCGCGGCAAGATCCGTGCCCGCCGCGTGACCGGCAACTGCACGCAGCACCAGCGTGATGTCGCCACGGCCGTCAAGAACAGCCGTGAGATGGCGCTGCTGCCCTACACCTCCACCGCGCGCTAAGGGAAGGGTGACCGACTTATGAAGATCATCCTGACCCACGAGGTCTCCGGCCTCGGTGCCGCGGGCGACGTCGTCGACGTCAAGGACGGTTACGCTCGCAACTACCTGATCCCGCGGAAGTTCGCGATCCGCTGGACCAAGGGCGGCGAGAAGGACGTCGAGCAGATCCGTCGCGCTCGCAAGATCCACGAGATCCAGACCATCGAGCAGGCCAATCAGGTCAAGGCCCAGCTTGAGGGCGTGAAGGTGCGTCTGGCCGTCCGCTCCGGCGACGCCGGCCGTCTCTTCGGTTCCGTCACCCCGGCCGACATCGCCTCTGCGATCAAGGCTTCCGGTGGCCCCGAGGTCGACAAGCGCCGCATCGAGCTGTCCACCCCGATCAAGACCCTGGGCGCCCACGAGACATCCGTGCGTCTGCACCCCGAGGTTGCCGCCAAGGTCAACATCGAGGTCGTCGCGGCCTGATCGCTGCGCTCGGCTTGAGCAGTCACGGAAGGGGGGCGACCCCCGGGGGGGGCCCCAGCCCGGTGGGGTAAAAAGTGGGAAGGGAGGGGGGGGGGACCCCTTTAAAGTCAAAAAAAGCCACCCCCCCGGGTTTAAATTAAAAAGAAACC
>NZ_JBSGBN010000088.1:4928-40611 GCF_053601275.1 Streptomyces sp. NPDC004752
CGAGGTGGCCGCCAAGTACAACTGCGCGGTCGTCGCGGCCTGATCGCCGGGCGCGGCTTCAGCCGTCACGCCCGGCCCCGCACCCCTGGGTGCGGCCCCTTCCGTGTGGTCTCACATGGTCGATGGACGGTGGGGCGAACGCGTTTCACGTGAAACACGGCCACCCCCGGTGTTTCACGTGAAACGGTCAGCGGGTGGCGCCCGTGACGATCCAGCGGCCCGACCGGGAACGCAGCCAGAGCGTCAGCATCCGCACCGTCATCATCAGCGTCATGGCGCCCCAGATTGCGGTGAGCCCACCGCCGAGTTCGGGGACGAGTAGGGCGACGGGGGCGAAGACCGTGAGAGTGAGCACCATGGCCCCGGCGAGATAGGGGCCGTCCCCCGCCCCCATCAGAACGCCGTCCAGAACGAAGACGACTCCGCAGACCGGCTGGGACAGCGCCACGACGAGCAGCGCGGGCAACGCGGCGGTCCGGACGACGGAGTCACCGGTGAACAGAGGCAGAAGGAGCGGGCGTGCCACGATCACCAGTAGTCCCAGGGCCATGCCGACCGCTGCGCCCCACTGCACCATGCGGCGGCATGCCTGGCGGGCTCCTTGCGGATCGTCCGCGCCCAGGTAGCGACCGATGATGGCCTGGCCGGCGATTGCTATGGCGTCGAGGACGAAGGCCAACAGGCTCCAGAGCGACAGGACGATCTGGTGGGCGGCGATGTCGGCGTCCCCCAGGCGGGCGGCGACGGCGGTGGCAATCATGAGAATCGCCCGCAGCGAGAGCGTACGGACGAGCAATGGGACTCCGGCTTGTGCGGAGGCTCTGATGCCGGCGGCATCGGGCCGCAGCGGTGTGCCATGCTTGCGCGCGCCCCGGACGACCACGACGAGATAGACCGCTGCCATCCCGCACTGGGCGATGACGGTGCCCCAGGCGGATCCGGCGATGCCGAGCCCGGCGCCGTAGACGAGTCCGGCGTTGAGCGCCGCGTTGGTGATGAAGCCCGCCAGGGCGACGTAGAGCGGGGTCCTTGTGTCCTGGAGTCCGCGCAGGACACCGGTGGCGGCGAGTACGACCAGCATGGCCGGGATGCCGAGGGAGGAGATGCGGAGGTAGGTCGTCGCATATGGTGCCGCGGTGGCCGAGGCGCCGAAGAGGTCCACGATGGTCGGCGCCAGCGGCAGGACGACGGCGATGACGGCGAGTCCGAGCAGCAGTGCCAGCCAGATGCCGTCCATGCCCTGACGGATGGCGGCCTGGAGGTCGCCCGCGCCGACCCTTCGAGCCACCGCCGCCGTGGTGGCGTAGGCGAGGAAGACGAAGATGCTCACGGAGGTCGTCAGGAGGGCTGAGGCGACGCCGAGGCCGGCGAGCTGGGCCGTGCCCAGATGGCCGACGATCGCACTGTCCGCCATCACGAACAGAGGCTCGGCGATCAGTGCGCCGAAGGCCGGGACGGCCAGTGCGACGATCTCTCGGTCGTGCTGTCGACGGGTGGCCCTGGGTATCGGGGGAGCCTGTGGCATGGGCGCAAATCTAATCATCCACAGGTAAGAGATGCAAACCCTTTCTGGTCCTTACTTCGAATCGCGCTGAGTGTGCTCTCGTACACAGTTCGAGCCGATCTTGGTCCGACCGGGGAAGTTTTTCTTCTGCACAGCCGGTGGATGGGAAAACCGCAGTTCAGCGAGGCTTTCGCGAGGGAGGTGGGGGCTTGTTCACAGGGCTGTCCACCGCGTTGTGCACAGGTTTTGCCAGGTTCTCCACAGCATCGGGGCCGTCGTCCACATGGCCTGTGGATAACCAGATTGGCTGACGGTGCCGAGGGGCCTAACGTGGTCCGGCGCCCGCTCGCCACACCGACCTCGGAACCGTCACAGAACCGACCCGGCAGAACCGGAGTTGGGCGTCCTATTTGTCAGTGCCGTGCCGTAGAAATGAGGGGCACGGCGAGGTCCGCACGGCGGACGGGAGGAGGTGGCTCGGTGAGCATTTCCGAGCCCTTGGACGACCCGTGGGCCGACAGCGGACCCAGCGATCGTCTGCCTGCCTCCCGCCGTCGCGGCGACGGCGGCCCGAGCCGGGACGAGCAGCATGAACGGGGCCGGGAGAGCGGCGGCTGGGACGGCGCCGGCTCGTCGTTCGAGCGGGTGCCGCCGCAGGATCTCGGCGCCGAGCAGTCCGTCCTCGGCGGCATGTTGTTGTCCAAGGACGCCATCGCCGACGTCGTCGAGGTCCTCAAGGGACATGACTTCTACAAGCCCGCGCACGAGACGATCTATCAGGCGATCCTCGACGTCTATGCGAAGGGCGAGCCGGCTGACCCCATCACGATCGCCGCGGAACTGACCAAGCGCGGCGAGATCAACAAGGTCGGCGGCGCGTCGTATCTGCACACCCTCGTCCAGACCGTGCCGACGGCGGCGAACGCCGAGTACTACGCGGAGATCGTCCATGAGCGGGCGGTGCTGCGCCGGCTGGTCGAGGCCGGCACCCGTATCACCCAGATGGGATACGCGGCCGACGGTGACGTCGACGAGATCGTCAACCAGGCCCAGGCCGAGATCTACGCGGTCACCGAGCAGCGCACCAGCGAGGACTATCTGCCGCTCGGCGACATCATGGAGGGCGCCCTCGACGAGATCGAGGCGATCGGCTCGCGCAGCGGCGAGATGACGGGAGTGCCCACTGGGTTCACGGACTTCGACTCCCTGACGAACGGTCTGCATCCGGGCCAGATGATCGTCATCGCGGCGCGACCCGCCATGGGCAAGTCGACGCTGGCGCTGGACTTCGCACGGGCCGCCTCGATCAAGAACAACCTGCCGAGTGTGATCTTCTCGCTCGAAATGGGACGCAACGAGATCGCGATGCGTCTGCTGTCCGCCGAGGCGCGCGTCGCCCTGCACCACATGCGGTCCGGGACGATGACCGACGAGGACTGGACCCGGCTGGCCCGTCGGATGCCGGACGTCTCGGCCGCCCCCCTCTACATCGACGACTCCCCGAACCTGTCGATGATGGAGATTCGCGCCAAGTGCCGTCGGCTGAAGCAGCGCAGCGATCTCAGGCTGGTCGTCATCGACTACCTCCAGCTGATGCAGTCCGGTGGCTCCAAGCGGGCCGAGAGCCGTCAGCAGGAGGTCTCGGACATGTCCCGTAACCTCAAGCTGCTCGCCAAGGAGCTGGAGCTTCCCGTCATCGCGCTCTCCCAGCTCAACCGCGGCCCCGAGCAGCGCACCGACAAGAAGCCGATGGTCTCCGACCTGCGTGAGTCCGGCTCCATCGAGCAGGACGCCGACATGGTCATCCTGCTGCATCGCGAGGACGCGTACGAGAAGGAGTCACCCCGTGCCGGCGAGGCGGACCTGATCGTCGCCAAGCACCGAAACGGCCCCACGGCGACCATCACGGTCGCCTTCCAGGGCCACTACTCGCGCTTCGTGGACATGGCTCAGACCTGACCCGGCTACAGGGCCGCAGGCTGCGGCCCTCGGCGGACGTGGTGGAGGCGTCGGCCCAGGCGCTGCGCCTGGTCTCCGACGAACGCGCCTACCTCTTCAACCTGGCTCAGCAGCGCTCCCCTGACGTCGGTGTGATCGCAGTGCATAGTGCATTTCGAAGTGCTTGTGCCAGTTCAATGCTGGGATGACAGACCGGCCGCGCCGGGCAGCGAAGACCATGTCACCGCGGGCCGTAGTAGGGCAGGACCGTGCGTCAGTAGGGGCGAGGTCTTACAGGCGGCCTGCCGCATGAGCCACGGGCGCCGTGAAATGACTCGACGTGTGTGCCTGTAGCGGATGGACTGGGGGCATGACGACATCTCCAGAAGATCTACTGCCGGCCACGCGGCGGGCGTTGCTGCACCGGATCGCCGTGGCGCAGGCCGAGGGGCGGGCGCCCTCGCTGGTGGCGGCGGTCGTGCGGGACGGGCGGACCGTGTGGCACGGGTCCCGGAGCTCGATGGACGGGCATGCGCCGGACGAGAACGTGCAGTACCGGATCGGGTCCATCACCAAGACGTTCACGGCCGTACTTGTGCTGCGGCTGCGTGACGAGGGAGCGCTCGACCTGGGCGACCCGCTGGAGAAGCATCTGCCGGGCACCGGCGCGGGGGAGGCCACCATCGCCGAACTGCTCGCGCACACGGGTGGGTTGGCGGCCGAGTCGCCGGCTCCCTGGTGGGAGCGGACCCCCGGCTCGCTGCGCCCCGAGCTGAGCGATGTACTCGGTGAAGAGCCCCTCGTGCATCCGGTGGGCCGACTGCACCACTACTCGAACCCCGGCTACACGCTGCTCGGCGCCCTGGTGGAGGAGATGCGCGGCGCCCCCTGGGAAGAGGTGCTCCGCCAGGAGGTGCTCGCACCTCTGGGCCTCGACCGGACCAGCGCCGAGCCCCGGGCACCGCACGCGGGCGGCTGGGCCGTCCACCCCTGGGCAGATGCCCTGCTGCCCGAGCCGGCCGAGGATCTCGCCCGGATGGCACCGGCCGGTCAACTGTGGTCCACCACCGGCGATCTGGCGCGGTTCACGGTCTTTCTGGCCAAGGGGAACGACCGGGTGCTGAGCGCGGACACCGTGCGTGAGATGCGGACGCCTGCTGCACCGGCCGAGGTGGCCGATGTCATGGACGGCGTCACCTACGGTCTCGGCATGCAGATCCAGCACCACCACAACCGGCTGCTGGTGGGGCACACCGGGTCCCTTCCGGGCTTCCTGGCCAGCCTCACCATCAGCGTCACGGACGATGTGGCCGCCGTGGTGCTGGCCAACTGCACCTCCGGACCGCTGCTCGGCACGGTGGGCGACGATCTCGTGCGGATCGTGGCCGAGGCCGAACCGAGGATCCCCGAGCCATGGCGGCCGTTGCGTGAAGTCGATCCGTCCGTACTGGAGTTGGCTGGGCAGTGGTACTGGGGCACACATGCCTACGGCCTGCGAGTGACGGCCGATGGGCGCGTCTCACTGGGGCCGCTGTCCGGCAACGGCCGCAGTTCGCGCTTCCGAGCCAACGGTGACGGCACCTGGACCGGACTGGAGGGCTACTACCACGGCGAGCTTCTGCGGGCCGTACGGCGTCCGGACGGGTCAGTGAGCCATCTCGACCTTGGCTCGTTCGTGTTCACGCGGCAGCCGTACGAGGACGGCGCGGCTGTGCCCGGCGGGGTGGATCCGGAGGGGTGGCAAGGGATCGGCTAGCCGACCTTGTGCGAGGTGGCCTGTTTCACGTGAAACAGGCCACCTCGGTGGGTCAGAGCTGACGCTTGAAACCCGTGTGCGAGGCGGCGAATCCGAGCCGCTCGTAGAAGCGATGCGCATCGGTGCGCCTGTTGTCGGAGGTCAGCTGCACCAGCTGACAGTTCTGGCGCCGGGATTCCTCGATCGCCCACTCGATGAGCTGCGTGCCCAGACCGCTGCCGCGTGCGTCGGCGTGGATGCGTACGGCCTCGATGTTCGACCGGGTGGCACCGCGCCGTGACAGTCCTGGAATGATCGTGAGCTGGAGCGTGCCGACGACGCGGCCCTCCTGCACGGCGACGACCAGGTGCTGGTTCGGGTCGGCGTTGAGCCGCTCCAGCGCGGCCAGATACGGGGTGGGATCGTCCGGGGACTCCCGCTGAGCCCCTACCGGGTCATCGGCGAGCATGCCGACGATGGCGGGGATGTCGTCGGCGACGGCGGCGCGTATGTCGAGATCTGCCATACCTGAACCCTATGCGGGCACGTTCAGTGACTCCACGACCCGTACGAGCGGGGCCAGTTCGGGGTTGCCGGCCGCCTCGTCCAGGGTCTCGCGCAGGGCGGCGTCATGGGTCGGCCGTGCTTTCGTGAGCAGGGTGAGTCCCGCCTCGGTGACATTCATGTAGATACCCCGGCGGTCGGTCGGGCACAGATAGCGCTCCAGCAGTCCGCGGTCCTCAAGCCGGGTGACCAGCCGGGTGGTGGCGCTCTGGCTCAGGACCACCGCATCGGCGACCTGCTTCATCTGCAGATGGCCCCCGTCGCCGTCGTGCTGTCGGCTCAGCACGTCGAGCAGCGAGTACTCGCGCACGCTCAGGCCGTGCCCTGCCTGCAAGGCGCGCTCGATGTGCGCCTCGATCCTCCCGTGCAGCCGGGAGAAGGCGCACCAGCCCTGGGCGAGGGCGGCGAGTGAGGGTCGGTCGCTGTCATGAGCGTTTCCTCCGTCCCGGAGCGGCTCGGACCAGGATAGGACAACCTCTCAATTGCCTGCGCTTGCGTATAGTCCGCGCCCGCAACCACTGTCCCGGCCTACGCGCCCGGTGCCCCGCTGATGGCCGCGCTCGGCACCAAGGGCCCGCACAGCGGATGCTGATGCTGCTGATGGGCCTGTTCATCGCGGGGAACCTGTTTCCGTCCTCTGTCGCTGCCTTCGTGGGCGGCGGTGAGCCCGGGCAGGACCACGGCTTCGCCTTCACTGTCGTGCAGGCGCTCGCCTGAGCGCGCCTCCCGTCATCGCCGACGTCGGCTCCCGCGGCACAGCGGAAGCCGGCGTTCGGCGTCGAGGACCGTTGCTCAGCCCGCCGCCACAGTGAGGGGGGCGAACCGCCGGGTCCAGTCTCCGGGCAACTCCGTACTGCCGTACGTCATCACCGCGTTGCAGGCCGCGGAAGCCAGCCCGTGTTCCTTCACCCAGGCCAGCAGTTCCTCGTGCCGTACGTCGATGTCGGTCCGCAGGGGGCGGTCGGTGTGGGCGGCGAGCGCGGCGATCAGGGCCTTCGCGGTCTCCGTGTCGCGGGCGATCAGCGGACCGACGACATGGGTGTTCATATTGGGCCAGGCGGCCGCGTACCCGATGACCCGACCGTTTTTGTCCTCGGCGACGCACAGCCGGTCGGCGAAGGCGGGCAGCCGCGTGATGACGGGGGTGCGATCGGCACCGAACACCTTTTCGTCGAGCCGGACGATCGAGGCGAGGTCCTCGGCGGTGGCCGCACGGGTCACCACCCGGGATTCCGAGCCCGTAGGGCTGAAGCGCCCGCGCACCATCTCCGCGTGACCGGTGACCTTGAAGCCCAGCTCCTCGTACAGCGGGCGGCCGTACGGCGTCGCATACAGCGTCAGGGCTGTGGTCCCCATCGTCGATACGACGTGGCGCACCAGCCGACGCCCCACACCTTGGCGGGCGTGCCGCTCGGCGACCAGGACCATACCGATGGCAGCCAGGTCGGGGCGGTCCTGGGGGCCGTACTCCGTGACGACGCAGGCGGCGACGAGACCACCGTCGGGGTCGTCGATGCCGTGCCCCCTTCCTGCCGTGAGGAGGAAGCCCCACTTGTGTTCCTCGCGAGGCCACCCCCGATCCTCTGACAAGTCGGCGCAGGCGCTGAGATCGCGAGGCGTCAGGCGACGGATGGGCAAAGAGGCGAGGGAAGGTGTTGGCACGCAGGTCAGGCTGTCCGAACAGCACCCCTGACGTCTACCTGTTTCGGGTAGACACACGTTCTTTTGGACAGGGCGCGGTGGTCGACGTAAGCGTCGATTGGGGTGTTTCACGTGAAACCGGGAGCGGGATCCGGACAGACCACGTATGCCCTCCGGCGGCGGGCGGGATCGGGGGGATGCCTATGAATTGGTCTGGCGCGCCCGGTAATTGAGGGAATCCATGGTTCGCCCGTTGTTTGATTCGTGAGGGAGGAAGGGGGGACTTGTGTGCACGGCGGCTGCCGGTATGGTCGACTCCGGTTCATGTCCGGGGTGGGGTTCAGACCGCTCGGAACGGGACGCCGTGGTGGCCTCACCGGCCGCCGGGACGAAGCGGAGAAAGCAAGCCGTCCGCGGGGAAGGCAGGCACCTCCCGATCGAGGAAGTGCGCGGACCGACCGAAAGATGTTCGAGGCGAGGCACACCATGGACGCTCCGACCACCATGTCGGCGGACAACGGCACTTCCGGCGAGGGCGGCTGGTTCACGCCCCGCAGAATCCCGCCGGTCGCGCCGCCGGACGGCGATCAGGAGCCGCCGACGGGCCGCCGCCCGTCGGTACTGCGACCGGTGGGCCGACGTACGCCAGACAGCCGCGAGCCCACCTCCGTGACCGCCCCCGCCGCTCCTGCCACCGGCCGTTCGCCCTCCGGCCCATCGGCCGCCGGCCCGTCGCCCTCCGGTTCGTCGGCCTCCGGCCCGTCGTCCGTAAGCCCTGCGACCCCCGGCTCGTCGCCCGCCATGGTCGAAACCCCGGAGCCTGCGGAGCGTATACCGGGGCCCGATCCCGCGCCCCCCGAGGCGTCGGCCACTCCGTCCGACCCGCCGCAACGTGAACAGCGTGTGCCCGCGCAGCGCTCCGCGCCCGTCTCCCCGCAAGCATCCCCGGACGCCCTTCTCATCCGTCGCACCATGGCCGAGGTCGACCCCGTCGCCGACAAGGTCACCTCGTACTTCTATGCGCTCCTCTTCGTGCGCCATCCCGATCTGCGGCCGCTGTTCCCGCCCGCGATGGACACCCAGCGGGACCGGCTGCTGAAGGCGCTGCTGATCGCGGCCGAGCACATCGACAACACCCCCGTCCTCGTCGACTATCTGCAGAATCTGGGCCGGGGGCACCGCAAGTACGGCACCCGGGCCGAGCACTACCCGGCCGTCGGTGAATGCCTCATCGGGGCGCTGAGCAAGTACGCCTCCGTCGTCTGGGACGGGGAGACGGAGGCGGCATGGGTGCGGGCGTACACGATGATCTCGCAGGTGATGATCGACGCGGCGGCCATGGACGAGCTGCGGACTCCGGCCTGGTGGCACGCGGAGATCGTCAGCCATGAACTCAGGACGCCCGACGTGGCGGTCGTCACCGCCCGTCCGGACCAGCCCTACCCCTTCCTCGCCGGGCAGTACACCAGCCTGGAGACCCCCTGGTGGCCGCGGATCTGGCGGCACTACTCCTTCGCCTCCGCACCCCGTTCGGACGGGCTGCTGACCTTCCATGTGAAGGCCGTCCCCGCGGGCTGGGTCTCAAACGCCCTGGTGCACCGTGCCCGCCCCGGCGACACCCTCCGCCTCGGCCCGCCGGCCGGTTCGATGACCGTCGACCACACCATCGACAGCGGTCTGCTCTGTCTCGGCGGCGGCACGGGCATAGCGCCCATCAAGGCGCTCGTCGAGGATGTCGCCGAGCACGGCGAGCGCCGCCCGGTCGAGGTGTTCTACGGCGCCCGCACCGACCACGACCTGTACGACATCGACACGATGCTCCGGCTCCAGCAGGCCCACCCCTGGCTCTCGGTCCGGGCGGTCATCGACCAGCAGGCGCATCTCCAGCTCCCCGATGCCATCCGGGAGTACGGCCCCTGGAACGAATACGACGCCTATCTCTCGGGGCCACCCGGGATGATCCGCAGCGGGGTCACCATGCTGCGGAACGCCGGTATCCCGTCGGAGCGCATACGGCACGACTCGTTCGAGGAACTCGTCGCCGTCGAGGACTGAACGGTTAGCCGAGATCGGGGGCGTGCATGGCGATTACACCCTCGATATTGCCGTCCAGATAGTGCCGCAGCGACAGCGGCACGAGATGGACGGAGGCGATGCCGACGCGGGTGAACGGCACTCGCACGATCTCGTACTCGCCCATGGGCTCGTCCACTTCGGGGCCGTGGCGCAGCCCCGGGTCCATGGACTCCAGTCGGCAGACGAAGAAGTGCTGCACCTTCACGCCGGTCGCGCCGCCGTCCTCGCCGATGTGCTCCACGGTGTCCACGAAGCAGGGCACCACATCGGTGATCTTGGCGCCGAGTTCCTCGTACACCTCGCGGTGCAGGGCGTCGACGACGGTCGTGTCCTTCGGCTCGACCCCGCCACCGGGGGTGACCCAGTAGGGATCGACTCCGGGCTTGGTGCGCTTGATCAGGATCAGGTCATCGCCGTCCAGGAGGACGGCGCGGGCGGTGCGCTTGACCACGGGTCGGACGGTCATGGAGGAAATGTGGCCCGGCTGGTTCCACGTGAAACATCGCAAAGCGTCACGGTCCGACCGCACGCTGTGACCCGGTCGAGGGCTGCTCAGCCCCAGCCCGTGGCCGCTCGCTGGAGCCACTCGTGCGCCCGTGCGATGTGCGGCACGGCGAGGGTGCCGGTGCGCACCACCAGGAAGTACGTCCGCAGCGGCGGCACCGGGGGCTCGTGCAGCGCGACCACCTCGCCCCGGCCGAGGGCGAAAGCGCACAGATAGCGGGGCAGGACGGCCAGGCCCGCGCCCGCCGTCGCACACGCGAGGACCGCCCGGAGATCGGGAACGATCACGGTGCCCGAGGCGACCGGGCGGGAGTCGAAGACGGAGGCCCAGTACCGGGAGACGAAGGGCAGCGACTCGTGGACCTCGACGACTGGCAGGTTCTCCAGGGCGGGCGCCCCCTTGCCGCGTAACTGCTGCGAATCGATCTCCTCGGCCCAGCGCGGGGCGGCGACCAGCACATGCTCCTCGTCGCACAGCGGAGTCGCCGTGAGCAGGGCGCCGCGGGGACGGGCCGTGCCGATGGCCAGATCGTGATGTCCGGCGGCCAGCCCCTCCAGGGTCTCCTCGGCGTTGCCGAAGGAGGCCCGGAGGGCGAATCCCTGCCCGTCCTCGCCGGTGAGTGCCGTGAGCGCCGGGAGCGCGCGTTCGGCGGTGAACTCGGGTGGGCCGGCTAGATGCAGGGTGCGCAGGGACGACTCGTCGTCCAGGCCAGTCTCGGTGATCTCCACCAAGGCGTCGAGATGCGGGGCGGCCTTGTGGGCGAGTTCGTCGCCGATGGTCGTCGGGGTCACCCCGCGGGCCTGCCGCAGGAACAGCGGACGGCCCAGCTGTCGCTCCAGGGTCCGGATCTGGGAGGTGACCGCCGGCTGGGACAGACCCAGCAGGGCGGCGGCGCGGGTGAAGGAGCCGGCCCGGTGCACAGTGACGAAGGTGCGCAGCAAGGCCAGATCCATGGCACGCCCTCCCCTTTCCCCGCCCCTCCCGCCGTCCCCCGGGCAGGGCCCAACTATAAATAAGTCGATAGGTCCCTGTCGCTACTGTGATTGGACACTGACACAGAGTCAACTAGCCTTGTTAGCACGGTTCTTCGCGCGGAACCGCATGGCGGTCCGAGCCACGAGGGGGGAGGCTCGGACCGCCCGTCGTACGTGACCGGAACGCCATGTGTGACCCGACACCGTGCACGGCCGGACGCCTCATGTGACCCAACGCCTTATGCGAGACGCCTCATGTGAAAACCCCTTGTGCGACCGGACGTCGTGCGTGGCCGAACCCGGTCCGGGGACGTCCGGAGTCCGTCATCCGGTCACGTAGCCGACTCGTCCAGCGCGCGCAGCAGATCCGCCAGCAGGTCCTGCGGATCCTCGGCGCCGACCGACAGCCGGATGAAGCCCTCCGGGACCGGGTCTCCGCCCCAGCGGCCACGGCGTTCGGCCGTGGACCGGACCCCGCCGAAACTCGTCGCGTCCTCGACGAGCCGCAGCGCCTCAAGGAAACGCTCGGCACGCGCGCGCGTGGGCAGCGTGAAGGAGACCACGGACCCGTAACGCCGCATCTGCTGCGAGGCGACCTTGTGCGCGGGGTCGTCGGGCAGCCCCGGATAGCGCAGCCCGGTCACCTCGGGCCGCTCCCGCAGCGCCCGGGCCACGGTGAGCGCGGTGGCATCCTGCCGGTCCACGCGCAGTTGGAGCGTGGCGATGGAACGGTGCGCGAGCCATGCCTCCATGGGCCCCGAGATCGCCCCGACGATCTTGCGCCAGCGGCGCACGGCGGCCATGGCCTCGGGATCGCGCCCGACGACATAGCCGAGAAGCAGGTCTCCGTGGCCGGTGAGCTGCTTGGTGCCGCTGGCCACCGAGAAATCCGCGCCCAGCTCCAGCGGGCGCTGCCCCAGCGGCGTGGCCAGGGTGTTGTCGACCGCGACCAGGGCGCCACGCGCGTGTGCCGCCTTCGCCAGGCGGCGGATGTCGCACACGTCGAGCCCGGGGTTCGACGGCGTCTCGATCCACAGCAGCTTCGCTCCGTCCAGCACGTCGAGCTGGGCGTCGCCGGGGGTCGGCGCGGTGCGCACCTCGATGCCGTACGCCTCCAGCTGGGCGCGCACCAGCGGCAGCACCTGGTAGCCGTCGGACGGCAGCACAACCGTGTCCCCGGCTCGCAGTTGGGAGAAGAGCACCGACGAGATGGCCGCCATGCCGGAGGCGAACACGAGCGTCTCGACATCGTCCAGCCCGGGCGCCTCCAGCTCGCTGACGGCGCGCTCCAGCAGCGTCCAGGTCGGGTTGTCGTCACGGCCGTAGGAGTAGGGACCCGTGACCTCGCCCGGCAGGTGGAAATGGGCGGCGAAGACCGGTCCGGGCAGCGCCGGCTCGTGCTTGACGGGTTCGGGCAGTCCGGCGCGGACCGCGCGTGTGCCGTCGCCGGGCCGACCGTCGCCCTGAGTGGTGTCGCTCATGCGGCCCGTCCCTCCAGATGCTCGCGTACGGCGGCGAGCAGCCCCCTGCTCGCCGCCTCCACCATCTCAAGGCACTCCGCGAAGCCGTCCGGCCCCCCGTAGTACGGGTCGGGCACGTCGAGGTCGTCCCCGGCATCGGGGTCGTACGAGCGCAGCAGCCGCACCTTGTGCGCGTCCTCCTGGGTGGGTGCCATGCGACGCAGGGCCTTGAGGTGTCCGGAGTCGAGGGCGATCACGAGGTCGAGCCGGGGAAACCGCGACGGCTCGAACCGCCGCGCCGTGTGGTCGATGTCATAACCGTGCTCCTCCAGGACGGCGACGGTGCGCGGATCGGCGCCTTCGCCCTCGTGCCAGCCGCCGGTACCGGCGCTGTCGACCTCGACCAGGTCCGCGAGTTCCGCCTCCGCCGTGCGGGCGCGGAAGACGGATGCGGCCATCGGGGAGCGGCAGATGTTGCCGGTGCAGACGAAGCAGACGCGGTAGGCCATCGCAGGATCAGTCCTTGCCGTCGGGCAGGACGAGGTTCAGCGCCCAGGAGACGATCGAGATGATCAGGCCGCCGAGGACCGCGGTCCAGAACCCCTCCACATGGAAGCTCAGATGGAACTTGTCGCACAGCCATGAGGTCAGCAGCAGCATCAGCGCATTGACCACCAGGGTGATCAGGCCGAGCGTCAGGACGAACAGCGGGAAGGTCAGCACCCGCACGATCGGCTTGACCAGGAAGTTCACCAGGCCGAAGATCAGGGCGACGACGATCAGCGTGCCGACCTTCTTGGCGGTGCTGTCACCTGTCAGGGTGATCTTGTCGAGCAGCCACACGGCGACGGCCAGGGCACCGGCATTGGCGATCGTCTTGACTACGAAATTCTTCATGTGTCTGATCGTGGCAGACGAGATCGGCGACGAGCAGTGGGGCGAGGGCGGCAAGGGCGATGAAGGCATTCCGGCTGGACGAACTGGAGGCGGAACGCGCCGCCAACGAGGGCGCCTACCTGCAGTTTCTACGTGAACGGAACATGTCGGTCGGTCTGTACGCGCTCAATGCGGGCGAGCACGACCCCCAGCAGCCGCACCGTCAGGACGAGGTGTACTTCGTCGTGAGCGGCCGTGCCTCCATCACCGTCGGGACGGAGACGACGCAGGTCGCGCGCGGCAGCGTGGTGTACGTGCCGGCCGGGGTGGCCCACAAGTTCCATCACATCAGCGAGGATCTGCGGGTCCTGGTGGTCTTCTCTCCGCCCGAGGCGTGACCTCGGCCCCACGGATCCCTAGGGGAACGGTCAGGGGCGGACAAGGGGCGCCGGGCCCCCACGGGGGCACCTCGCGGCCCTAGCATCGAAGGCAGGACATCGACGACCATCGGCACCATCGACAGGCGTCGGAACCACCGGGCACGTTCGAGCGTGTTCGGGAACGCTTGGGAACGCAGAGAAGGACGAGGGCAATGCGAGAGATCTTCGCGGGACTGCCGTGGTGGGTGAAGTGGATCGCGGTGCCGGTCATCGCCCTGGTCGTGTTCGGCGGGCTGATCGCGACCGTGGTCGGCTTCGTGATCGGTCTGCTGTTCAAGGCGCTGATCTTCGTGGCGCTGGTCGGCGGGCTCATCTACGTGGTGCGTAAGTTCACATCGAGCTCCTCGTCGCGCGGCGACTGGTGAGCACCGTGGCAGACCGGAGACGGTAACAGGAATCACCGGTTCCCTCGGGCGAGGGAAGTTTCCGGGCAGGCCGCCCCCAGAGCCGTGGCCGACGGTTAGAGTCCGGAACTCCACGCGGGGTCCAGCCCTTCCGGGCGGTGTAGGCCCCCACCCGTGTTCCCCCGCACGGGCTGCCCCTCGCGCTTCGGGAGTGCCCCTTGGCCACGGTTGACACCGCACCCGCGGAAACGCACACGTCTCCCTTCCCGGCACCCCCGGCCGCGCCTCCCGTGCAGCGGCCGCCCGCCGCGGCGGTCCCGCAGCAGCCGCACTCCGCGACCCTCATCGGGTCCGTGCAGCGCGCGATGCGCCTGCTGGAGTGCGTCGCCGGACACGAGTACGGAGCGCCCGCCAAGCAACTGGCCCGGGAGACCGGGCTGGCGCTCCCCACCGCGTACCACCTGCTGCGCACCCTTGTGCACGAGGGCTATCTGCGGCGCGAGAAGGGACTGTTCTTCCTCGGTGAGTCGGCCGTGCGGCTGAGTGGCAGTGGCGCGAAGCAGAAACGTCGCAGCACGGTGGCCTCCACACTGGCGCACTGGCGCGATTCCATCGGCGCACCCGTGTACCTGGCCGTGTACCGCGAGGGTGAGATCGACGTCATGTACATCTCCGATACCCCGGGCAACCCGGCGGTCGAGGAGTGGGCCGACTTCCGCGAGACCGGGCACGCCCACGCGATCGGGCAGTGCCTGCTGTCCCAGTTGGACGAGGCGGCTCGCCGCGACCACCTCGACCGCTACCCGGTGCAGTCCATCACCCCGTACACCGTGCGTGACGACCACAGCCTGCTACGGCGCCTGGAGCGGATGCGGCGGATGGAACCGGTGGTGGAGCGGCAGGAGTACGCGCTGGGCGCGGTCTGCGCCGCCATCCCGATCACGATCGGCACGACGGCGGCCACCCTGGCCATCTCCTTGCCCGCCCACCAGACCGACCGGCTGCTGCCCTCGGTGGAGCAATTGCAGGCCGGGATCGGGCGGCACCTCGGGGCACTCGCGATCTCTATCAGTATCTGAAAACTCACTCCTTGTGATCTGCTGTGTACGTTCAGCAAGATGCCACCAGTGCCAATGGGGTCATTCCAGGCCGGTCGGCGTTACACGACGGGGTAGGCGATGCGCGAGTCCGTACAGGCAGAGGTCATGATGAGCTTTCTCGTGTCCGAGGAGCTCTCCTTCCGCATTCCGGTGGAGTTGCGGTACGAGACCTGTGATCCCTATGCCGTACGGCTGACCTTCCATCTGCCCGGGGACGCCCCGGTGACCTGGGCCTTCGGGCGGGAGCTGCTGATCGACGGCGTGGGCAGACCGTGCGGGGACGGGGATGTGCATATCGCGCCCGCCGATGCCGAGGCCCTGGGCGAGGTGCTGATCCGGCTTCAGGTGGGCGGCGACCAGGCCGTGTTTCGCTCCTCGGCGCCCCCACTGGTGGCGTTCCTGGACCGTACGGACAAGCTGGTGCCGCTGGGCCAGGAGGGGGCGCTCGCCGACTTCGACGCCCATCTCGAAGAGGCCCTGGACCGCATCCTGGCCGAGGAGCAGAGTGCCGGTTGAGGCGTCCCGTCGGGCAGCGCGCCCGGCCACGCCGCACCGGATTGCGCAGGAACGCTTCTTCTTGCCCGTTTCCGGCCGTCCGCTCCGCTCACCGTGTCCGCCGTGCGGAGGGTCACCGCTTACGGCGCCTGCCCCGTCCACCGCGCGCCGAGGCCGGTTGCGCCGTCCCCACGGCCGGTTGCGCCGCCCCCGCCGGCGCCGCGGCCTGCCGCCCCGGCCGGTCGGCCGACACCACCAGCGCGGCCAGCGCCGTGGTGACGGGCACCGAGGCGACCAGGCCGATCGAGCCCACCAGGGTGCGGACGATCTCCTCCGCCACCAGTTCGCTGTTGGCGACCGTGCCGACGCTGCTCTGCGCGATCGAGAAGAGCAGCAGCAGCGGCAGCGCGGCACCGGCATAGGCGAGGACGAGCGTGTTGACGACGGACGCGATGTGGTCGCGGCCGATGCGGATGCCCGCCCGGTACAGCCCGCGCCAGCCCATCGAGGGATTGGCCTCGTGCAGTTCCCAGACGGCCGACGTCTGCGTCACCGTCACATCGTCCAGGACACCCAGTGAACCGATGATGACGCCGGCCAGGAGCAGACCGCTCATGTCGATCGCCGGATACAGACCGTGGATGAGGCCGGTGTTGTCGTCCGTGTTGCCCGTCAGCGCCGCCCAGTTGATGAACCCCGAGCCGAGGACGCCGATCAGCAGGAGCGAGACCAGCGTGCCGAGCACCGCCACCGAGGTCCGGGCCGATGGGCCATGACAGGTGTACAGGGCGATCAGCATGATGGCGCTCGACCCGACGACCGCCACGACCAGCGGGTTCGAGCCCTGGAGGATGGCGGGCAGGATGAAGAGGGTCAGTACCAGGAAGCTGATGGCCAGGGCCACCAGTGCCATCACGCCGCGCAGCCGGCCCACCACCACGACGGCGAGCGCGAAGATGCCGGCGAGCAGCACCAGGGGGAGTTTCCGGCTCACGTCGGTGACCGAGTACTGCAGGTCCTTCGGCGCCGACGGCTCGTACGCGACGACGACCTTCTCGCCCTGGTGCAACTGCCGTGACTGGTCCGGCTGCACGATCTCCGTGAACGTACGGCCCTTGTCCTTACCGGTGTCGACCCGGACCGTGGCCTTCTTGCAGGTGCCGGTCGCCTGCTGCTGTGCGGAGTTCCCCTCGGCGGTGGAGGTGTCGCCGGTCGGGGTGTCACCCGAGGCGTTCACCGACTTGCAGCTCACCGCGACGACCTGGGTGACCGTGGCCTGCTGCGTCTGCCGGTCGAAGCCGACCCCGGTGCGCTCGTGCGGTGGGGCGCCACCGGGCCAGAGCACCACGAGCCCGACGACGACCGCAGCGGCGAACGGGATGAGGACGGCCGCGATGACCTTCCGTAGATGCTTGGAGACGGGCGCTGCCGGCCCGTGACTGTGACTGTGCGAGTGGCCGTGCCCGTGCCCGTCATCGGGCCCCTGTCCGGCCCCCTGGCCGTGCCCGTGGGCGTCGCCGGAACCGTGGCCCTCGTGGCGTCCGCCGTCCTGTACGGAGCCGTGCCTGCGCGGCGGCTCGGATGGGGGGTAGGGAGGCTGCTGCATCGTGGTCACCGACCGATCATCGCAAGAGCGACAGGGGCCCTCTGTTCACCGCGCCCGAATTGACGCTAGCGTGGAGGCACCTTTGCACACGCGGGAGCTCGGAGCACCGGGCTGAGAGGGCGCTGACCTCCGTCTTCGCGATGTTTCACGTGGAACGAGTGATGTTTCACATGAAACGCCGATGGACGGAAACCGCTGCGTCGACCGCCGAACCTGTTACCGGGTAATGCCGGCGTAGGGAGTAGGTCTCATGACCAACAAGGACGTAGGCACGCCTGCCTCCACACAGAACGCGGTGAACGGAACCGTCGATGGGTCCGATGACACCGATGGGGCGGGGGCCGGGCAGCCCGTCGGCTGGCACAAGGGGTATGTCGAGGGATCACGCCCCGATCTGCGGGTGCCGGTCCGGCAGGTGCACCTCACCAACGGGGGGTCGGTGACGCTCTACGACACCTCGGGTCCATACACCGATCCGCTCGTCGAGACCGACGTCCGCAGGGGCCTGCCGCCGCTGCGGGAGAACTGGATCATCGCCCGTGGCGACACGGAGGAGTACGCGGGCCGTCCCGTCCGTCCCGAGGACGACGGGATCAAGCACACCTCGCCGCGCGGCGGGCTGCGCAACCTGGACGCGGTCTTCCCGGGCCGCCCGCGGCAGCCGCGCCGGAGCCGTGACGGCGGAGCGGTCACACAACTCGCCTGCGCCCGGCGGGGCGAGATCACTCCGGAGATGGAGTTCGTGGCGGTAAGGGAGAACGTTTCTCCCGAGGTGGTCCGCGAGGAGATCGCCGCGGGGCGGGCCGTGTTGCCCGCCAACGTCAACCATCCGGAGACCGAGCCGATGATCATCGGCAAGCGGTTCCTGGTGAAGGTCAACGCCAATATCGGCAACTCGGCGGTGACGTCCTCCATCGAGGAGGAGGTCGAGAAGATGACCTGGGCGACCCGCTGGGGTGCCGACACGGTCATGGATTTGTCCACCGGCCGCAACATCCACACCACTCGCGAGTGGGTGCTGCGCAACTCCCCCGTTCCCATCGGCACGGTACCGCTGTACCAGGCCCTGGAGAAGGTCGACGGCAGGGCCGAGGAGCTGACCTGGGATATCTACAAGGACACGGTCATCGAGCAGGCCGAGCAGGGCGTGGACTACATGACGGTCCACGCGGGCGTGCGGCTGCCGTACGTTCCGCTGACCGCGAACCGCAGGACCGGCATCGTCTCGCGCGGCGGATCGATCATGGCCGCCTGGTGCCTCGCGCACCACAAGGAGTCGTTCCTGTACGAGAACTTCGAGGAGCTGTGCGAGATTCTCGCCGCCTACGACGTCACGTACTCGCTCGGCGACGGCCTGCGCCCTGGTTCGATCGCGGACGCCAACGACGAGGCCCAGTTCGCGGAATTGCGCACGCTCGGGGAACTCAACCGGATCGCGAGGCGTTTTCACGTACAGACGATGATCGAGGGCCCGGGACATGTCCCGATGCACAAGATCAAGGAGAACATCGACCTTCAGCAGGAGATCTGCGATGAAGCTCCGTTCTATACGCTCGGCCCGCTGACCACGGACGTCGCTCCGGCCTACGACCACATCACCTCTGGCATCGGTGCCGCGATGATCGCCTGGTGGGGTACGGCGATGCTCTGCTACGTCACGCCCAAGGAGCACCTGGGCCTGCCCGACCGCGACGACGTCAAGACCGGTGTCATCACCTACAAGATTGCCGCCCATGCAGCCGACCTCGCCAAGGGGCACCCGGGTGCGCAGGAGTGGGACGACGCGCTGTCCGACGCCCGGTTCGAGTTCCGGTGGGAGGACCAGTTCAACCTCGCCCTGGATCCGGACACGGCACGGGAGTTCCATGACGAGACGCTCCCGGCCGAACCGGCCAAGACGGCCCACTTCTGCTCCATGTGCGGCCCGCGGTTCTGCTCGATGAAGATCAGTCACAGCATCACGGAACGGTTCGGCGGCGATGTGGCCGACGGGGCCTCTCCTGAGGAGATCACCGAGGGAATGCTCCAGAAGTCGAAGGAGTTCGCGGCCGGCGGCAACCGGGTGTATCTGCCGATCGCCGACTGACACACCCCAGGGCGGAGCGCACGGCCGCATACGGGGGTGCCTCGCACACCGAGGAAACCCCCGAGCACGAGGAAACCCCCGAGCACGAAGGAACGCCGGGCGCGCAACGGGAAAACGCTGTGGGCCGCCGTCCGTGGGCACCGTCGCAACGTCAGGAATGTGGCCGGAAAGCGGTGTTCTCGCCGTAGGGGTGTCTCGGGAACCGACGGGTTCCTGCCGGGTACCCGGTTTGCGCCCCCGCGGGGGCGCAAACCGGGATCACTCCGGCTGGTGGTCCGGGCCGCCGAAGTCCGGGCTCGTGTAGTCCGGGCTGCTGAAGCTCGGGCGTGAGCCCGGTGCGGAGCCCTCCTCGGGGCTGCTGAAGCCCGGGCGACCGTAGCCGAGGCGCGGCATGCGGCTGGTCGGCGCCGACGGGTGCGTACGACGGGACGCCGTCGTGCCGGGGTCCGCCAGTGCGTCCCGCAGAAACGGCAGGACGCCCCGTTCCAACAGGGCCTCCTGCCAGGCTTTCCTGGCCCGGACCAGCTCCGCGTTCGCCGCCGGGTACGGTCCGGCCTCCAACGAGGGACGGTTGCGCAGGGCGGTGAGCAGCAGGCCGACGGCCGCGACGAGGATCGCGGCCGCGGCCACCGCGCCGAACACCCATCCCGCGGTGAGCATGGTCCGGGCGAACGCCGGCTCGGGGTCGAGCATCTTCAGGACGTAGCCGACGAGCAGGAATATCGCCGCGGCGGTACCGGCGAGGACGGGGGCCAGCACCGCGATGACGGCGACGGCGCCCGCGCCGGTGGTCTCGGCGGCCTCGCCGAGGGTGGTGGCGAGCCCCACCGCGCCCGAGCCCGGATCCATGGAACCGGATTCCCGGGTGGACGACGACGGGGTGGACGGCGCCGGTTGGCGCAGTTCCTCGCGGACCTTCACATAGTGCTGGTACTCGGTCGCCGCGGCCGCCGTGATGAGCGTGGTGGCATTCAGCGCCATGGTGCGCAGCTGTTCGGGGTTCAGCCGCTGTCCGACAGCGGCCAGGTCAGGGTGGTGTGGTGCGGAGCGCAGCGCCTCATCGAGGATCCGCTCGTAGTCCTGGCGGTCCTCGTTCAGCAGGTGCTGCGGAACGCTGTTCATGTGCATCCCCCGATGCTCCGTAGGGCTTGGGGCTCGCACGCCGGCGAGCCGTCGGGCAGAAACGGAGGGGAGCCTGCTACGGATAAGCCGATGGTAGAGCCGTGACGGTACGCGGTGACAGGGGGTTGCCGGAAATTGGCAGTCGGCCTGCGCGGACGTCGTGGCGGGGCGCCTGCCCTCGGAACGCTCAGCTATCCAGGGGAAGTTGCTGGACCAGCAGCTTTCCGGCCATGGTCACTCCGCCGTCCATGGCGATGGCGAGCCCGTCGGCGTAGACGTGCGGGCCGTCGACCACGGGCCCGGCGTCCTCCTCGCCGTCCTCGGAGCCGACTTGCCCGAGCAGATAGGGAATCGGGCTGTGGCCGTGAACGATCCGGGTGCCGCCGTACGTATCGAGCAGTGAGCGGACGGCGTCGGCGCCGCCCTCGTCGCGGAAGGAGAAGCGTTTGGTGAACTTGCGGAACAGGTCCCAGCATTCGTCCGCGTCATTGCGGGTGAGGGTCTCGCGGACGGTGTCGTTGACGGCCTCGATCGAGTCGCCGTAGTCGAGATAGGCGGTGGTGTCGGAATGCACGAGCAGATAGCCGTCGACCTCCTCGACGGCGTCGAGGCGGGCCATCCACTGCAGATGGTGGTCCTGGAGCCGGTCCATGTCGGTCTTCTGGCCCCCGTTGAGGAGCCAGGCGGCCTGGAAGGTGGCGGTGCCCGCGCCGGAGTTGACGGGGGTGTCGCCGAACCGCTTGGCGCCCAGGAGAAGCAGTTCGTGGTTGCCCATGAGGGCCTTGCAGTAGCCGCCGGCCGCGGCGGCCTCGGCGGACAGCCGCATCACGAGGTCGATGACGCCGATGCCGTCGGGGCCGCGGTCGGTGAAGTCGCCCAGGAACCAGAGGCGGGCGGTGCCCGCGCACCAGTGGCCCGCGGTGTCGATCAGGCCCTTCTGCTGGAGGGCGGCGACCAGTTCGTCGTGATACCCGTGCACGTCGCCGACCACGAACAGCGCGCCGGGGCCGGTCGCGGGCTGCGCGGCCGGGGCGGGCGCCGGTTCGACGGGCACCTGGAGCGTGTCGCCGCGGTTGATGACGGGCAGGTCGCGTTCGGTGGGGGTGTAGCCCTCCGGGTATGCCTCCTCGACGGGCGTGGCGGTGCCGTCGGGGTGGGCGCCTGGGGCGTACGGACCGGTTTCGTTGACGTACGCGGGCACCCGGAAGTCACGCAACGTCGCCGTCCGTTCCGCTTCGGGTCCCTGACCGGCCCCCTGAGTCATCCGACCCCTCCACCATCGCGCCGCAGCTGCACCGGATCGGACTGCCTGGTCGCAACGGTCCGCGGTGTCGTGGGCCCATCATAGGAATGCGGATAGCGCCATGTGATGACCCAGGGGTGGTGAATCGGAACGGGACCGCGGATCGTCGCGGCTTTCGCCCCGATTGGTCGCTGCTGTCACCACCGGAGGCCGGGGCGCGTCCCGCCGCCGGCCCCGACCACTAGTTCTCTTCCGGTACCCGGGGCGGGCTGACCGTCGTGCGCGGTGGCCGCCGCTGGGACGATGTGCGCACGATCAGTTCGGTCGGTATCACCTGCTCGACCGGCCGGTCCGACTCGGCCCCCTCGATGGCGTCGATGAGGAGCTGGACCACCGCCGTGCCGATGCGGCGCGGCTTCAGCGAGAGCGTGGTGATGGGCGGCTCGGTGTTCGCGTACACGGTCGACTCGCTGCAGCACACCAGGAGCAGATCGTCCGGGACCCGCAGGCCGTAGCGGCGGGCGGCGGCCAGCAGATCGGTGCCGTTGGGGTCGAACAGGCCGTAGACGGCGTCGGGTCGGTCCGGGCGGGCCAGCAGCCGGTCCGCGGCGACGGCGCCCGCACAGGGGTCGTGTGCCGGGTATGCCTCGTACACCGGGTCCTGGCCGACGCGCTCGCACCAGTGCAGATAGGCGGTGGTCGACAGATGGGTGTAGGTGTCCGTCGTCGTCCCGGTGAGCAGGCCGATGCGGCGGGCGCCCGCGGCGGCGAGGTGGTCGAGGATGCCGAGGACGGCGGCCTCGTGGTCGTTGTCGACCCAGGCGGTGACCGGGAGCGGTCCTGCCGGGCGGCCGTCGGAGACGACCGGAAGACCCTGCCGGACCAGTTCGCTGACCACCGGGTCCTGGTCGGAGGGGTCGATGACGACGGTGCCGTCCAGGGCGACGTTGGACCACACGTCGTGGCGCGAGGTCGCGGGCAGGATCACCAGCGCGTAGCCGCGGGCCAGCGCGGCGGAGGTGGCGGCCCGGGCCATCTCGGCGAAGTACGCGAACTCGGTGAAGGTGAAAGGTTCATCCCCGTACGTCGTCACGGTCAGGCCGATGAGGCCCGATTTCCCCGTGCGGAGTGTGCGTGCCGCGGCCGACGGGCGGTAGCCCAACCGGTCCGCGACCTCTCGGACATGACGGCGGGTGGCGTCCGGGAGCCTGCCCTTGCCGTTCAGGGCATCGGAGACGGTTGTGATGGAGACTCCGGCGGCGGCGGCAACGTCCCTGATGCCCGCCCGTCCCGGCCGGCCGCCTCGACGTGAAGTTTCCGCGCGGCTCACCTGGTGCTTCCCTACTGCTGTCATGGCGAGCCGATAGTAGGGCTCCTGCGGTGGAGTAGTGCGGACGCATATGCACGCATTGACAGGCACGTTTCTGCATGGTCAAAAAGGGTCAACTTCCTTAGAAAGAAAGTCAGTTGAACGATCCAATGGTAGGACGTGACGTGTCGACGCGCATGGGCCTGCCAAGTGTCCGATGTTTCGAAGAGGTCTCAACTCACCTGCACGAGGGACGCGCGCCAGGGCGCGAGCCACCGGCGCGTAGATATATGTACAGCGCGCCCCCTGTTTTGTGCCTCTTCGTACCGTGATGCCCTTGATGCGGGTGGGGTTTGTGAGGTTTGCCCCTCATTGCTTCTCGCGCGTTCTGACCGGTACGCAGGGGCGCCGAATCCTCATAAGGTGAGGAGCATTGGATGCCGGCGGCGTTGACGGTCCGCCGGTGGTCGCGAGGAGGACTGCGGTGAGCGAGACGAGGCCCAAGCTGCGCGCTGAGCTGGAGGGTGTCCCCACCTACAAGCCGGGCAAGCCCGCGGCGGCCGGCGGCCCGGTCGCCTACAAGCTCTCCTCGAACGAGAACCCGTACCCGCCGCTGCCCGGCGTCATGGAGTCCGTGACCGCAGCCGCCTCGTCCTTCAACCGCTACCCGGACCTGGCGTGCACCGGGCTGATGAACGAGCTGTCGGAACGGTTCGCCGTCCCGCTCGCCCATCTGGCCACCGGCACCGGCTCCGTCGGCGTGACCCAGCAGCTGCTCCAGGCCACCAGCGGCCCGGGCGACGAGGTCATCTACGCCTGGCGGTCCTTCGAGGCGTACCCGATCGTCACGCAGATCAGCGGGGCCCGGTCGGTTCAGGTGCCGCTCACTCCGGGCGAGGTGCACGACCTGGATGCGATGGCCGACGCGATCACCGACCGGACGCGTCTGATCTTCGTGTGCAATCCCAACAATCCGACGGGCACGGTCGTGCGGCGTGCCGAGCTGGAGCGGTTCCTCGACCGGGTGCCCGGCGACGTTCTTGTGGTGCTCGACGAGGCATACCGGGAGTTCATCCGCGACCCCGAGGTGCCGGACGGAGTGGAGCTGTACCGAGAGCGGCCGAACGTCTGCGTCCTGCGGACCTTCTCCAAGGCGTACGGCCTCGCCGGGCTGCGGGTCGGCTTCGCCATCGCCCATGAGCCGGTGGCGGCGGCGCTGCGCAAGACGGCGGTGCCGTTCGGGGTGAGCCAGCTCGCGCAGGAGGCGGCCGTCGCCTCGCTGCGTGCCGAGGACGAACTGCTCGGCCGGGTCGGCTCGCTGGTGTGCGAGCGGACACGGGTGGTCGACGCCCTGCGTGGCCAGGGCTGGACCGTCGCCGAGACACAGGCCAACTTCGTCTGGCTGCGGCTGGGGGAGCGCACGAACGGCTTCGCGGAGACCTGTGAGCGGCACGGGGTCGTGGTCCGGCCGTTCCCCGGGGAGGGGGTGCGGGTGACGATCGGGGAGAACGAGGCGAACGACATCTTCCTGAAGGTGACCGAAGCGTTCCGCAAGGAGCTGTAGGTCTCCCCCCGAGGAGCGGAGACCTACAGCTCCTTGCCCCTCGGGGCGCGACGTCCCCGGATGTGGCCCGTTTCACGTGAAACGGGCCACATCCATGTCGGGAGTGGTTCGCCCGCCTCCGGTGCTTCCGGTGCATTTCCGCAGGTAGGCATCGCCATGGGCCCTTCGGTCCATGTTCGTCGGATCCGGTTGGTCCGCCTGAGAGACCCCCCACCCCTCCGGCGTCGAACGGCCATGCGTCATAATTGCTTGTGAATGTGAACGCGTTCACAAGCGCGACCCCGTTGCTCCGCTGGCGCGTGTGGCAAAACGGGCAAATTGCCGCATTGTTGCGGCGATGTAAGGAGATTGACGACGTGGAATTGGCATTGGCGCCGGAGACCCTGGCGCGTTGGCAGTTCGGTATCACCACCGTCTACCACTTCTTCTTCGTCCCCCTGACGATCTCCCTGGCCGCTCTCACGGCCGGACTGCAGACCGCCTGGGTCCGCACGGAGAACGAGAAGTATCTGAGAGCGACGAAGTTCTGGGGGAAGCTCTTCCTGATCAACATGGCGATGGGTGTGGTCACCGGCATCGTGCAGGAGTTCCAGTTCGGCATGAACTGGTCGGACTACTCGCGCTTCGTCGGTGACATCTTCGGCGCCCCGCTCGCCTTCGAAGCACTGATCGCGTTCTTCTTCGAGTCCACCTTCGTCGGTCTGTGGATCTTCGGCTGGGACAAGCTGCCCAAGAAGATCCACCTGGCCTGCATCTGGATGGTCTCGATCGGCTCGATCCTGTCGGCGTACTTCATCCTCGCCGCCAACTCGTGGATGCAGCACCCCGTCGGCTACAAGATCGACAAGGCGCGGGGGCGAGCCGAGCTGACCGACTTCTGGGCGGTGCTCACCCAGAACACCGCGCTCAGCCAGGCATTCCACACCCTCACGGCGGCCTTCCTGACCGGCGGCGCCTTCATGGTCGGCCTCGCCGCCTTCCACCTGGCCCGCAAGAAGCACGTGCGCGAGATGAAGACCTCGCTGCGGCTGGGTCTCGTCACCGTAGTCATCGCCGGCCTGCTCACCGCGGTGAGCGGCGACACCCTCGGCAAGGTCATGTTCAAGCAGCAGCCGATGAAGATGGCCGCTGCCGAGGCCCTGTGGGACGGCCAGGACTCCGCGCCGTTCTCGATCTTCGCCTACGGAGACGTCAGCAAGGGTCACAACACCGTCGAGCTGTCCGTCCCCGGAATGCTGTCGTTCCTGGCCGACAACAACTTCACCTCGCACGTCCCCGGCATCAACGACACCAACAAGGCAGAGCAGGAGAAGTACGGTCCGGGCGACTACCGGCCCATCATCCCCGTCACCTTCTGGGCGTTCCGCTGGATGATCGGCTTCGGCATGGCGTCCTTCGCCATCGGCCTCGTCGGTCTCTGGTTGACCCGCAAGAAGTTCATGCTGCCGGAGCATCTGCGGGTGGGCGAGGACGAGGTGCCGCATCTGGTCCTGTTCAAGAACAAGGCGCTCAGCCCGAAGCTCACCCCCTGGTTCTGGCGCATCGCGACCTGGACCCTGGCCTTCCCGCTGATCGCCAACTCGTGGGGCTGGATCTTCACCGAGATGGGCCGCCAGCCGTGGGTCGTCTACGGCGTCCTGCAGACGCGGCACGCGGTCTCCCCCGGGGTCTCGCAGGCCGAGGTTCTCACCTCGATGATCGTCTTCACCGCGCTCTATGCCGTCCTCGCCGTCATCGAGGTCAAGCTGCTGGTGAAGTACATCAAGGCCGGCCCGCCCGAGCTGACTGAGGCCGACCTCAACCCGCCCACGAAGATCGGCGGCGACTCCCGTGACGCCGACAAGCCGATGGCCTTCTCGTACTAGGCCGAGGGAGCTGCAGTCATGGAACTTCACGACGTCTGGTTCGTTCTGATCGCCGTCCTGTGGACCGGCTACTTCTTCCTGGAGGGCTTCGACTTCGGGGTCGGCATCCTCACCAAGCTGCTCGCCCGCGACCGGCCCGAGCGCCGGGTGCTGATCAACACCATCGGCCCGGTCTGGGACGGCAACGAGGTGTGGCTGCTCACCGCGGGCGGCGCGACCTTCGCCGCCTTTCCCGAGTGGTACGCCACGCTGTTCTCCGGCTTTTATCTGCCCCTGCTGGTGATCCTGCTGTGCCTGATCGTCCGGGGTGTCGCCTTCGAGTACCGGGCGAAGCGCCCCGAGGAGCACTGGCAGCGGAACTGGGAGACGGCCATCTTCTGGACCTCGCTGATCCCGGCGTTCCTCTGGGGCGTCGCCTTCGGCAACATCGTCCGGGGCGTGAAGATCGACCAGCACTTCGAGTACGTCGGCGGCGTAGGCGATCTGCTCAACCCGTATGCGCTGCTCGGCGGCCTGGTGACGCTGACGCTGTTCACCTTCCACGGTGCGGTGTTCACCGCGCTCAAGACCGTCGGGGACATCCGCGCCCGGGCTCGGAAGCTCGGCCTGCGGGTCGGCCTCGTCACGGCCGTGCTGGCGCTGGTCTTCCTGCTGTGGACGCAGATCGACCACGGTGACGGCAAGAGCCTGGTGGCCATGGCCGTGGCGGTGGTCGCGCTGGTGGCCGCCCTCGTGGCGAACCAGGCGGGCCGCGAGGGATGGTCGTTCGCGCTCTCGGGCGTGACCATCGTGGCGGCCGTGGCGATGCTCTTCCTGTCGCTCTTCCCCAACGTCATGCCGTCCTCGCTCAACGCGGACTGGAACCTCACGGTCACCAACGCCTCGTCGAGCCCGTACACCCTGAAGATCATGACCTGGTGCGCGGTGATCGCCACGCCGATCGTGCTGCTCTACCAGGGATGGACGTACTGGGTGTTCCGTAAGCGGATCGGGACGCAGCACCTCGCTGTCGAAGCCGGTCACTGAGTCTGGCGGGAGGGGCTTCACGGTGTTTCACGTGAAACACCCCTCCCCGGACCGAAGGGCATGTTTCACGTGAAACCGATCGATCCCCGTCTTCTCCGGTACGCCCGGGCCACCCGCCTCTTCCTGGCGGCGGTCGTCGGCCTGGGGGCACTGGGGGCCGGCCTGCTCATCGCCCAGGCCATGCTCATCGCCGAGGTCGTCGTCGGTGCCTTTCAGCACCATCTGGCGGTCACCGAACTGCGCACCCCCGTGCTCTTGTTGGTGGCTGTAGCGGCCGGTCGCGCGGTCGTTTCCTGGCTCACCGAACTCGCCGCGCACCGGGCGAGCGCTTCGGTGAAGTCGGAGCTGCGCGGACGGCTCCTGGAGCGGGCGACGGCGCTCGGTCCCGGCTGGCTCAGCGGACAGCGGACCGGATCGCTGGTCACCCTCGCCACTCGCGGAGTCGACGCCCTCGACGACTACTTCTCCCGCTATCTGCCGCAGTTGGGGCTCGCGGTGGTCGTGCCGGCCGCCGTGCTCGCGCGGATCGTCACCGAGGACTGGGTGTCGGCGGCGATCATCGTCGGAACCCTGCCGCTCATCCCCGTCTTCATGGTGCTGATCGGCTGGGCCACGCAGTCCCGGACGGACCGCCAGTGGCGGCTGCTGTCCCGGCTGTCCGGTCACTTCCTGGATGTGGTCGCGGGGCTGCCGACGCTGAAGGTCTTCGGGCGGGCCAAGGCGCAGGCGGAGTCCATCCGGCGCATCACCGGCGAGTACCGGCAGGCGACCATGCGGACCCTGCGGATCGCGTTCCTCTCCTCCCTGGCCCTGGAGTTGCTCGCCACCCTGTCTGTCGCCCTGGTCGCCGTGACGATCGGCATGCGGCTCGTCCACGGCGACATGGACCTGTACATCGGGCTGGTCATCCTTGTGCTGGCACCGGAGGCATATCTGCCGCTGCGCCAGGTGGGCGCCCAGTTCCATGCGGCGGCGGAGGGGCTGGCGGCGGCCGAGGAGATCTTCGCCGTGCTGGAGACACCTCTCCCCGAGGCCGGGAAGGGCGCGGTGCCGTCGGGTGCGCTGGTCTTCGAAGGGGTCACCGTCCGTTATCCCGGGCGGTCCGCGGACGCCGTCACGGATGTGTCCTTCACGGTCGAGCCCGGCGAGACCGTCGCCCTCGTCGGGCCGAGCGGCGCGGGCAAGACGACGCTGCTGAATGTGTTGCTGGGCTTTGTGCGGCCCACCGGGGGCCGGGTGCGGATCGGGGGAGCCGACCTCGCGGAGATCGAACCGGAGCAGTGGCGGTCACGGATCGCCTGGGTGCCGCAGCGGCCGCACCTGTACGCCGGGACGATCGCGGAGAACGTACGGCTGGTGCGGCCCGACGCGGACGATGCGGCCGTGCGCCGGGCGCTGCGCGACGCGGGCGCGCTGGAGTTCGTGGACGCCCTGCCCGACGGCGCCGCGACCGTGCTCGGCGAGGACGGGGCCGGGCTGTCCGCCGGCCAGCGGCAACGGCTGGCCCTCGCCCGGGCGTTCCTGGCGGACCGGCCCGTGCTGCTGCTGGACGAGCCGACGGCCGCGCTGGACGGGGCGACCGAGGCCGAGGTCGTGGCGGCGGTGCGACGGCTGGCCGTGGGACGCACGGTTCTCCTGGTCGTGCACCGTCCCGCACTGCTGGGCGTCGCGGACCGGGTGGTGCGGCTGGCCGAGGCCGCGCCCGCCCGCTCGCCCCAAGCGGCGGAACCACTCGGCTCCCTCGGGCCGACCGTGAACGAGCGGGTGGGCGAGGGCCTGGAGCCCGCCGACGACGAGTCGGCCACGCAGGTCCCGGGCACGGCCGGCCCGACCTCGCACACACCGGGCACCGGTTCCGCCTCTTCTGCCATCGCCACCGGTTCCGCCGCATCCGCCACCGGTGGCCACCGGTCAGGCCGCCCGGCGTCCGGTGTCCTCGCCCGGGTACGGGCCATGTCCGGCCCCCGCCGTGCCCGCCTCATGCTCGCGCTGCTACTGGGGAGCCTGGCACTCGGCAGCGCCGTCGGACTCATGGCCACCTCCGGCTGGCTGATCTCACGCGCCTCGCAGAAGCCGCCGGTGCTGTATCTGATGGTGGCCGTGACCGCGACGCGGGCCTTCGGTATCGGGCGGGCCGTGTTCCGCTACACGGAGCGGCTGGTCTCGCACGACGCCGTGCTGCGGATGCTGGCCGACACGAGGGTCGCGGTGTACCGGCGGCTGGAACGGCTGGCCCCCGCCGGGCTGCGTACCGCCCGCCGGGGCGACCTGCTGTCCCGGCTGGTCTCCGACGTGGACGCGCTGCAGGACTACTGGCTGCGCTGGCTGCTGCCCGCCGGGGTCGCGCTCGCCGTCTCCGCCGGATCCGTGGCCTTCACGGCGTGGCTGCTGCCCGAGGCGGGGGCCGCGCTCGCCGTGGGCCTGCTCACGGCCGGCGTCGGCGTACCGCTGCTGACCGGCGCCGTGGCACGGCACTCCGAGCGGCGGCTCGCGCCCGCCCGGGGGCTGCTCGCCACACGCGTGACCGACCTGCTCACCGGCACCGCCGAACTGACCGTCGCCGGCGCGCTGCCCGCCCGTACCGACGAGGCGCGACGGGCCGACGGCACGCTCACCCGGATCGCCTCGCGCGCCGCCACCGCCACCGCGCTCGGCGACGGCCTCACCGCCCTGATCTCCGGGCTGACCGTGGCGGCGACCGCACTGTTGGGCGCCCAGGCGGTCGCCGGGGGACGGCTGGACGGCGTGGCCATGGCGGTGGTCGTCCTGACCCCGCTCGCCGCCTTCGAGGCGGTGCTCGGACTGCCGATCGCCGTGCGCTACCGGCAGCGGGTGCGGCGCAGCGCGGAGCGCGTGTACGAGGTCCTGGACGCGGCCGAGCCCGTACGGGAGCCGCAGCGGCCCCTGCCGGCACCCGTCTCCCCGTTCCCGCTCGTCGTCAAGGGGCTGGCCGCCCGCCACCCCGGGCAGCACCGGGAGGCGCTCGCCGGGCTGGATCTGACACTGGAGCAGGGGCGCCGGGTCGCCGTGGTGGGCCCGTCCGGGTCCGGCAAGACGACCCTCGGCCAGGTACTGCTGCGGTTCCTCGACCCGGACGCGGGCTCCTACACACTGGCCGGCGTGGACACGCGCGCGCTGGACGGCGACGACGTACGGCGCCTCGTCGGGCTGTGTGCCCAGGACGCGCACCTCTTCGACAGCACCGTTCGGGAGAACCTGCTGCTCGCGCGGAAGAACGCCACCGAGGCCGAACTGCGCGACACGCTCGCGCGGGCCCGGCTGCTCGACTGGGCGGACGGGCTGCCCGACGGGCTGGACACTCTGGTCGGCGAGCACGGGACGCGGCTGTCCGGCGGGCAGCGGCAGCGGCTGGCGCTCGCCCGCGCGCTGCTCGCCGACTTCCCGGTGCTGGTGCTCGACGAGCCCGCCGAGCACCTGGACCTGCCCACCGCCGACGCGCTCACGGCCGATCTGCTGGCCGCCACCGAGGGCCGTACGACGCTGCTGATCACGCACCGGCTGGCCGGACTCGACGCCGTGGACGAGGTGATCGTGCTGGACGGGGGCAGGGTGATACAGCGGGGGACATACGCCGAGCTGGCCGCGGTGGACGGGCCGCTGCGGGCGATGGCAGAGCGGGAGGCGGCGGCGGAGCTGCCGGTCGGGGCGGTGTGACCCGGCTCCGACTTTCCCTCACGACGTGACTCGGCTCCGACTTTCCCTGGCAAACAGGACTATCTACGCTCGGGTGCATGTCCGCCGTACCGCCCTCCGGTCCCGGGGCACACGCTCCGCAGCCCTCGTCCGAGCCGATGCAGCCCTCGTCCGAGCCGATGCTGAGCATGCCGCAGCTGCTGGCGGCCATGCGGTGCGTGGGCAGCGGCGGCCTCGAACTGCACTCCACGCTCGACCGGATCTGCCGGACGGCGGCCGGTCTGGCCGATGCCCGGTACGCGGCGATCGGGGTCGTCGCCGAGGACGGCAACGGGCTCGCGGACTTCGTCCACCACGGCGTCGACTCGGCCGCCGCCCGGCGCATCGGTCGGCTCCCGGACGGGCACAACGGGCTGCTCGGCGCGCTCCTTGACGACCCGGTCCCGGTGCGCCTCGGGAACCTGGTTGCGGACCCGCGGTCCTGCGGCTTCCCGGAGCACCACCCGCCGATGCGCAGCTTCCTCGGGGTTCCGATCCGCGTGCGGGGGGAGATCTTCGGCAACCTCTACGTGACCGAGAAGCGGGGCGGCGGGCCGTTCGACGACGCCGATCTGAACATGGTCCGGGTGTTGGCCGGGGAAGCCGGCATCGCCATCGGCAACGCCCGGCTGTACGAGGCCGCCAGACAGCGGGAACGCTGGATCGACGGGTCCGTGGCCGTCACCACCGCCCTGCTGTCCGGCGGCGACGCCGACGACGCCCTCCAGGTCGTCGCGGAGCAGGCGCGCAGGCTGTCCGGCTCCGCGGCCGGGATCGTGCTGCTGCCCTCCGACGAAGGGGGTCTGGAGATCGTCGCCGTCGCCTCGGACCGGCCCTCGGACCTGTTGGGCGCGATGCTGCCCGCCGAGAGCGCGATCGTCACCGAACTCCTCGCCGGGCGTTCGTTGTTCATGGACGACGTGACCGCGGACGGACGACTGCTCACCGAGTACGCCAAGGGCTACGGGCCGATCATGATGGTGCCCCTGCAGAGTGACGGCCGTGTCCTCGGCACCCTGGTCACGCCGCGGACGCGGGGCGAGCCGCCGTTCACTCGGGCCGAACGCACCCTTGCGGTGCAGTTCGCCTCGCAGGCCGCGCTCGCGCTGATGATGGCCGACGCGCAGCGGGACCGGGAACGGCTCGCGGTGTTCGAGGACCGCGACCGGATCGCCCGTGACCTGCACGACCTGGTCATCCAACGGCTGTTCGCGACCGGGATGATGCTGGAGAGCGCACAGCGCGGGACGGTCGTGCCCGAGGTGCGGGAGGGCGTCGGGAAGGCGGTCGACGAACTCGACGTCACCATCCAGGAGATCCGGGCGGCGATCTTCGCGTTGCAGCAGGACCCCGGGGAGGTGTCGTCCGGGCTGTGTGCCCGGGTGCTGCGGGAGATCAACATGGCTGCCGTGCCCCTGGGGTTCCAGCCGACGCACCGCTTCGTCGGCGCCGTCGACGCCCTGGTCGGCGGTTTCACCGGCAAGAACCTGATCGCCGCCCTGCGCGAGGCGCTGTCCAACGCCTTCCGGCATGCCGGGGCGTCCCGGATCGACGTCGTCGTCGACGCGACCGCGACCCTGCCGGACGGCCGGCCCGGGGTCCGGCTGACCGTCGCCGACGACGGCGTCGGCGTTCCGCGGGCCGGGCGGCGCAGCGGGCTGCGGAACCTCCAGCGGCGCGCCGAGTCCCTGGGCGGCGACAGCCGGCTCGCGCCGGGCATCGGGGCGGACGGCGAGGGCACCACGGTGGTGTGGCAGGCACCGTACTGAGCACTCCCGACCGGCGCCGTGCCGTGCCGCCGACCGGCGCCGTGCCGTCGGCTTGCACGGTAGGTGAGTTGTCGGCGAGGACGGTGGTGAGTCGTGGGCGTGCACGGTGGTGAGTCGTCGGCCACGTCGTACGGGGTCCCGGTCCGTGCCCCGCTGCGCCATTGGCGGCAACCGGGCCCCCGGGCGTACGCGTCGAGGTGACCGCGGCCGTCCTGCCGCGCCACCATCGCCCGCATGCGCTCATACCGCTGTCGTCCGCTGCTCGTTCCAGCGCTGCTGTGCGCGCTCACCGTCCTTGCGGCGGCGCCCGCGGCGGCGGCCGCGGACGGATCCGACACCGGGCCCCGCTCCGCCGAGGTGCCGGGGCTCAGCCTCCGGGTGGCGCATCTGTACCGGGACGCGGCCGAGGCGGCTCGGCAGTACGAGGCGGGGCGGCGCGAGGCGGAGCGGCAGCGGGCCGGTGCCCAGCGCGCCGGACGGCTGCTCGGCCGCGAGCGGCGGCAGCTGTCCGTGCTGCACGCGGACCTCGGCCGGATCGCCCGCGCCCAGTACCGGACGGGCGGGGGACTGCCGTTCACCGCGCAGATCATGCTGGCGAGCCGTCCGGAGCAGCTGATGCGCGGTCAGCGCGTCCTCTCGCGGACGAGCCTCGCGGTGACAGGCGCCATCGACAGGAGCCGCCGGGCCGAGGCACGGCTCGCCGAAGACGAGGCCAGGGCCAGTTCGGCCTGGCGGACGGTACGGCGGCGGACCAGCGAACTCGCGGAGCTGCGACGCGACATCGAGCGGAAGCTGGAGGAGGCCCGCGGGCGGTTGCAGGGCCGGGCGGACGCCTCGACCGCGACGGGCCGCTGCCGCCCCGCCGTACGGCCGGACCGGCCCCGCCCGCGCGTCGCAGGCGCGTGGGTCGCCCCGGTGCGGACGTACGAACTGTCCGCGGGATTCGGCCGCGGGGGCGAGCGGTGGGCGCACCGGCACACCGGGCAGGACTTCGCGGTGCCCATCGGGACGCCGGTGCGGGCGGCCGGTGCGGGCCGCGTGGTGGAGGTGTCGTGCGGGGGCCCCTTCGGCATCCAGATCGTGATCCGGCACCTTGACGGCTACTGCACCCAGTACGCGCACCTGGCCGCCGTGGCCGTCGAGGAGGGGGACCGGGTGGGCACCGGGCAGGGCATCGGCCAGTCGGGCACCACCGGCAACTCGACCGGCCCGCATCTGCACTTCGAGGTGCGGGTCACACCGGAGGAGGGGTCAGCGGTGGATCCGGTGCCATGGCTGGCCGGGCACGGTGTGCGGCTGCGCGGCGCGCGGTGACTACACCCGCTCGGCCAGCAGCCGCTCGATGACGACCGCCACGCCGTCCTCGTTGTTGGCCTCGGTCCGTCCCGATGCGGCCGCGACCACGGCCGGGTGGGCGTTGCCCATGGCGTACGACCGGCCCGCCCAGGTGAGCATCTCGACGTCGTTGGGCATGTCCCCGAAGGCGACGACCTCGGCGGGCGAGATGCCGCGCTCGGCGCAGCACAGCGCGAGTGTGCTGGCCTTGGAGACGCCGGGGCCGCTCAGTTCCAGCAGGGCGCTGGGGCTGGAGCGGGTGACGGTGGCGTGTTCACCCACGGCGAGCCGGGCCAGCGTGAGGAAGGCGTCGGGGTCGAGGTCGGGGTGGTAGGCGAGGATCTTGAGTACCGGCTCGTCGCCCCCGGGTCCGCCGGTCGCGAGGAGCCGCTCGGCGGGCAGGCGCTTGTCGGGCACCTCTATGTGCAGCTTGGGGTAGGCCGGTTCCTGGTGGAAGCCGTAGGTCTGCTCGACCGCGTACACCGTGCCGGGCGCCGCGTCGCGCAGCAGTCGTACGGCGTTGAGCGCGTTCTCCCGGGGCAGTGCGCGCACCTTCACGAACCGGTGGGTGCCCGGGCCGCCGTGCAGGTCGACCACGGCGGCGCCGTTGCCGCAGATCGCCAGGCCGTGGCCGTGCACATGGTCGCTGACGACGTCCATCCAGCGGGCCGGGCGGCCGGTCACGAAGAAGACCTCGATGCCCGCCTTCTCGGCGGCGGCCAGCGCGGCGACGGTGCGCGGGGAGAGCGACTTGTCGTCACGCAGCAGCGTGCCGTCCAGATCGGTGGCGATCAGCCGGGGCGGGACGGCGGCAGTCGGGGTCTCGGGCTGTCGGGTCGCTGAGGTCACCGGGCCATTGTCGCGCATATGCCAGCGCGGTCGTGCGCAGGTCCGCACAGATGAGACGCACACGACGTCCGTCTGCCCGGCGACCGCGGGGCGCACCGGGGTCAGCTCAGCGATGCCACAGTCGCGAGGGCTATCCGCTCGAAGACCGGCTCGTCCGCGGCGAAGTCCTGGTCGGGGACGGGCCAGTGGATCGCGATCTCGGTGAAGCCCGGTTCTCGGTGAAGCCCGGCTCTTGGTGGCGGTCGGCTCTCTGTGGCGGCCGGCGAAGTCGACGAAGGCGTCGTAGGCGTCGTAGGTCTCGAAGGCGTCCAGGGACTCCGGCGGCCTACCGCGGTCCGGGGTGAAGCCGGTGAGCCGGATCCTGTCGAGAACGGCCGGGTCCCGGCCCAGGGCGGCGCAGGCGGCGGTCGGCAGGGAGCGCGGTACGGGAGTCTCGGTGGAGGCGTTGTCGCATGTGGGTGGCTCCTGCTGCGAGGGCGGTGATGCCCCACAGTCGCACCAGAGCCACTTCTGGCACGGGCCCTGCAAAAGGCTCGGCCCGGTCACCGCGGGGGTGACCGGGCC
>NZ_JBSGBN010000089.1:0-40166 GCF_053601275.1 Streptomyces sp. NPDC004752
GTCCGTGCCGCCCCGCCTGCCCGGCGGGCGGCACGGACCGCTTTTCGCTGTGGTCATGGGCGACATGACGCGCGCCCGGCCCAGGTCCTTTTGCCGTGCGGGCCCGACCACCGCGACATGCAGTGTTATTTTCAGACCATTTCGCGCCGGGGTGCTGTTGTACCGACCGTTTGCACAGGTGGGTACGTCCCTGGGGAGGTGTGCGGCCGTGCGCTGCTCCGAATGAGCGAATGGGTTGCCACGCCCTTGCGGCGAGGGTCACTCGGATGGATTACTGACTGTTGTCAGGTTGGCTGAGTCATCCGCCCCGGGGCTCGGGAGCATCCCGCTCCCTGTTCGGAGCCGCCGGCGGCGCGGTTGACGTCCAGCGAGTAAGAATTCTCTGCCGATGCCCAGTACGGACGTACATCGGCAAGGAATTGGAAGTGATGCCATGGTCAAGCTCAGCTGCGGCTGAAGTCGTTCCGACCTACGACCGACTTCGTCCTTCCCTGTCACACCTCACCGTTGAACCGGCTTGGGACGAGCCGCAATTCCGCTGAGGCTGAGGAAGCCACGCATTCGGTCACCGTACCGGGCCGACCCAGGACGTCGTCCGGGCCAGGTATGCCACAGGCTTCCGGACCCGCCCGGCCGTTGGGGTTGTTCCCGTCCACGCCCCGCACATACGGCGCGAAAACGCCCCGTCCCCGCACGGCTCCAGCGCGCTGGTGGTCCGTCCGGCGGCGCCACCGTGCCAAGTCGGCGGGGACCATCGCCAAGTCGGCGGCGCCATCACCGAGTCGGCGGGCGCAACTGGCCTCACCGGCGACACGGCCCGCACGGGCATGCGCCGACGCCGGACACCGCACCGTTCACCCCCCCATCACCCCTCCATCACCCCTCGATCCCCCCTCCATCAATCGCGTCCATCGGACAGGCATCGCGCCATGTCCTCCCGAACACTCAGGCCCCACAAGGCCGTTCGGCCAACGCAACCAACGCAACCAACGTAACCACCGCCCAACACGCGGCCAACCGCGAAAGGAAACGTCATGGCAACCATCACCTCGATCAGCACGGGCAACCCCGGCTCCGCCGGGCAGACCCTGACGGTCAACGGAACCGCCCTGTCCACCGCCACGAAGGTGAACTTCGGGAACAAGTCGGCCCCCGCCACCGTCGTCAGCAGCACACAGATCACCGCCGTCATCCCATCGCTGTGCGCCGGGCAGTACAACATCAACGTCACGGCCGGCACGTCGACCACCAACTCCCTGCCGTTCTACTACGCCGCCAGCCCGGCCGTCGCGGCCGTGGCACCCAGCACGGGCCCGGCCAGCCCCGGCACCGTCACCGTCAATGGCAGCGGCTTCCTCAACGCCTCGGCGGTGACCTTCGGCGCCGTCGGCGCGGGCACCGGGGTGACCGTGGTCAACGACGGCCAGCTCACCGTCACCGCTCCCGCGCACGGGGCCTTCGCCTCCTGTCAGGACACCGTCGACGTCAGCGTCACCACCCCGGGCGGAATCAGCACCACGAGCGTCGCCGACCAGTTCGTCTACTACAACGCTCCCGCCGTGATCAGCCTCAGCCCGACCACCGGGCCGGCCGGAACGAACGTCACCGTCACGGGCACCTGTTTCGACAGCGTCACCGACGTGACCTTCACACCGACCGCCGGCGGCGCCTCGATCTCGGCGGCCGGCTTCACCTCCGCCTCCGAAACCCAGGTGATCGTCGTCGTCCCCGCCGGCCTCACCTCGGGCACGACCTACGACCTCCAGGTCATCACCCCCGGCGGCACCAGCGCGATCGTCGCCGGCGACGTGTTCACCGGCGTCTGACCCGCACCGGTCCAGGGCTGCCGATCGCCCCTTTCCTCCTACGACGGCCGCGCCTGGGCAGGTACTCGGGAACGCGCACCGGACCGCCGTGCCCCGACCCAGTTCCGGCCGGGGCACGGCGTCCTCGCTCGGGCACATGGAATGGAGCACGTCATGGCGCCGATCATCACCAGTCTCAGCCCCACCCAGGGACCGGCCGCAGGCGGTACCGCCGTCACGCTCACCGGCAGCGGCTTCACCGGCGCGTCGTCGGTGAAGTTCGGCACGAACCCGGCACAGTTCACCACGCTCAGCGACACCACCATCTCCTGCACGGCGCCCGCCGGGTCGGGCTCGTCCGCCGTCACCGTCACCGCGCCCAGCGGCACCAGCAACAGCGTGACCTTCACCTACCTTCCCACCCCGGTCATCGGCTCGATCACCCCGACCCAGGGCCCCACCGCCGGCGGAAACAGTGTCACCATCACGGGCACCGCCCTCTCCGGCGCCACCGCGGTCATGTTCGGCAGCCACAGCGCCACCATCACCGCCAACATCGGCACGCAGATCAACGTCCAGGCCCCCGCCGACGCGGCGGGGCCCGTCAGCCTCACGGTCACCACGGGCGGCGGCACCAGCACCCCGGTGTCCTACTTCTACGTCCCCCTGCCGACGGTGGACAGCGTCTTCCCCGTGCTGGGGCCGACCCTGGGCGGCAACACCGTGACCGTCACGGGCAGCAATCTGACCCTCACCAGCGCCGTACGTTTCGGCTCCCACGCGGCCACCGGCATCAGCGTCCTCTCGGACGGCGAACTCACCGCCCTGGCCCCGTTCGGTTCCGGAACCGTCACCGTCACCGTCACCACGCCGGGCGGCACGAGCCTTCCCGGGGTCGGCGACCCCTACTACACCTATGTCGGACAGCCGATCATCACCGGTCTCAGTCCCAACCAGGGCCCGGCAGCCGGCGGCAACAGCATCACCATCACCGGCAGCGGCCTGACCTACACCGACAGTGTCACGGTCGGCGGCACCCCCACCTCCTTCGTCACCGTCTCCGACACCCAGGTGGTGGCCGTCGCGCCGGGAGGCACCCCCGGCGCCGCCACCGTCCATGTCCACAGCCCGGGCGGCTTCAGCAGCGCCGGCTACCAGTACACACCGTGACGCACCGTGACGCACCGCGCCGGGACGGTCCGCACGGCTTTCGACCACCCGCGCCGACTCTGTGCGTGAGAATGGGGGCATGACTCTGTTCCGCGACGACGGCATCGTGCTGCGCACCCAGAAACTGGGCGAGGCGGACCGGATCATCACGCTGCTCACCCGCGGCCATGGACGGGTGCGGGCCGTGGCCCGGGGCGTACGGCGGACGAAATCCAAGTTCGGCGCCAGGCTGGAGCCGTTCTCCCATGTCGACGTGCAGTTCTTCACGCGCGGCAGCGAACTCGTCGGCCGCGGGCTGCCGCTGTGCACACAGAGCGAGACCATCGCTCCCTACGGTGGCGGGATCGTCGCCGACTACGCCCGCTACACCGCCGGAACGGCCATGCTGGAGACCGCCGAGCGGTTCACCGACCACGAGGGCGAGCCCGCCGTGCAGCAGTATCTGCTGCTCGTCGGCGCGCTGCGCACGCTCGCCCGCGGTGAGCACGCGTCCCACCTCGTTCTCGACGCCTTCCTGCTGCGTTCCCTCGCCGTCAACGGCTACGCCCCCAGCTTCGGCGACTGCGCGAAATGCGGTATGCCGGGGCCGAACCGCTTCTTCTCGGTCGGGTCCGGCGGCTCCCTGTGCGCGGACTGCCGGGTGCCCGGCAGCGTCGTACCCTCGCCGCAGGCCCTCGTCCTCCTCGGCGCGCTGCTTACGGGAGACTGGGAGACCGCGGACGCGTGCGAGCCGCGGTACGTCCGGGAGGGCAACGGCCTGGTGTCGGCCTATCTGCGCTGGCACCTGGAGCGTGGGCTGCGCTCACTGCGATACGTGGAAAAGTCATAGACACGGCGTCGGCGCGAACGGCGCGGAAATCCTAGTAGGGAGACGAGAAGCACATGGTCGTACGCGGGATCCTGGGGCGCCGGCGCCGCGAGTACAAGGCGCCCGAACCGCACCCGTCCGGTGCCGTTGCGCCGAAACTCCCCGGCGAACTGGTCCCCGAGCACGTGGCCATCGTCATGGACGGCAACGGGCGTTGGGCCAAGGAGCGCGGGCTGCCGCGGACCGAGGGGCACAAGATCGGTGCGGAGCGGGTACTGGACGTGTTGCAGGGCTCGATCGAGATCGGTGTCCGCAACATCTCCCTGTACGCCTTCTCCACCGAGAACTGGAAGCGCTCGCCGGACGAGGTCCGCTTCCTGATGAACTTCAACCGCGACTTCATCCGCAAGACCCGCGACGAACTCGACGCTCTCGGCATCCGGGTGCGCTGGGTGGGCCGCATGCCCCGGCTGTGGAAGTCGGTCGCCAAGGAGCTCCAGGTCGCCCAGGAGCAGACCAAGGACAACGACCTGCTCACCCTGTACTTCTGCATGAACTACGGCGGCCGGGCCGAGCTGACGGACGCGGCGCGGGCGCTCGCCGAGGACGTGCGGGCCGGCCGGCTCGACCCCGACAAGATCACCGAGAAGACCGTCCAGAAGTACCTGTACTACCCGGACATGCCGGACGTCGACCTGTTCCTGCGCCCGAGCGGCGAGCAGCGCACCTCCAACTACCTGATCTGGCAGAGCGCCTACGCCGAGATGGTCTTCCAGGACGTCCTGTGGCCCGACTTCGACCGCCGTGACCTGTGGCGCGCCTGCATCGAATTCGCCTCCCGCGACCGACGCTTCGGCGGCGCAATCCCCAACGACCAACTCCAGGCCATGAAGGCCAACCACCCCACGCCCTAGCAACAACCCATCACAATCAGGTCTGACCGCAGTCCCCCAGGGGCGCGGGGAACTGCGCGCTCAACCCCCACGAACCCGCACCCGGCACGCACCCCGCCCCCCCAACGGCGTGAGCCCGCGCCCAGCAGAGCCCGACTACACGATTCCGGCTGGCGGCACCCCCCCAGGGGCGCGGGGAACTGCGCGCCAAGCCCCCACCCACCCGCACCCGGCACGCACCCCGCCCCCCAACGGCGTGAGCCCGCGCTCAGCAGAGCCCGACTCCACGATTCCGCCCGACCGCAGTCCCCTAGGGGCGCGGGGAACTGCGCGCCAAGCCCCCACGAACCCGCACCCGGCACGCACCCCCCACCCCCAACGGCGCCCCCCCGCAAGGCCGGCGCCAGCCAACCCGCACCAACATCCGCTCAACGCGCAGCGCACTCCGCACAGGTGCCAAAAACCTCCACCGTGTGCGCCACATTGACATAGCCGTGCTCCGCCGCGATCGCCTCCGCCCACTTCTCCACCGCGGGCCCCTCCACCTCGACCGCCTTGCCGCAGGTGCGGCAGACGAGGTGGTGGTGGTGTTCGCCGCTGGAGCAGCGACGGTAGACGGACTCGCCGTCGGAGGTGCGCAGGACGTCGACCTCGCCGGCGTCGGCAAGGGTCTGGAGGGTGCGGTAGACCGTGGTCAGGCCGACCGAATCGCCCTTGTGCTTCAGCATGTCGTGGAGTTCCTGCGCGCTGCGGAACTCGTCGACCTCGTTCAGGGCCGCCGCCACGGCGGCCCGCTGACGGGTCGCGCGGCCCTTCACGGGCGGTCCAGCGGTCGTCACCGGTTGCCTCCTCACGGTTCTGCGTCTGCCGGGCCATTGTGCCAGCCCGGCCCGTGCGCAGTCAGACGCCGACTTCGTCGGCGGCCCCCCGAGTGGCCGGAATCGAGCACTCCGCGGGATCGCCGGGCGGCTGCGCGGCGGCGAGTGCCCGGGCGCGGCGCCGGGCCAGCGGCGTGGCCACCGCCGTCAGCAGCACAAACGCGGCGATGGTCAGCAGCACGATGGTCGCGCCGGGCGGCACGTCCTGGTAGTACGACGTGATCGTGCCGCTGATCGTCACGGTGACGCCGATGGCGACGGCGATCGCGAAGGTCGCCGCGAAACTCCGGCTGAGCTGCTGGGCGGCGGCGACCGGGACCACCATCAGCGCGCTCACCAGCAGCAGGCCGACCACGCGCATGGCGACGGTCACGGTCACCGCCGCGGTGACCGCCGTCAGCAGGTTCAGTACGCGCACCGGTAGCCCGGTGACCCGGGCGAACTCCTCGTCCTGGCTGACCGCGAACAACTGGCGGCGCAGCCCCAGGGTGACCAGGACCACGAACGCGGCCAGCAGGCAGATCGCCGTCACGTCGGACTGCGACACGGTCGACAGCGAGCCGAACAGGTAGGACGTCAGATTCGCCGTGGAGCCGGTCGGCGCGAGGTTGATGAACATGACACCGCCGGCCATGCCGCCGTAGAAGAGCATCGCGAGGGCGATGTCGCCGCGTGTGCGGCCGTACCAGCGGATCAGTTCCATGAGGACCGCGCCGAGCACGGAGACCGCGGTGGCCATCCACACCGGGGAGGTGGACAGCAGAAAGCCGAGGCCGACGCCCGTCATCGCGACGTGGCCGATACCGTCGCCCATGAGGGCCTGGCGGCGCTGGACGAGGTAGATGCCGATGGCGGGGGCGGTGATGCCGACCAGGACGGCGGCGAGCAGGGCCCGCTGCATGAAGGCGTAGTCGAGGAAGTCCATCAGCTCAGCAGTCCCGTGCGGATCGGATCGGCGCCCGCGGGTGCGTGCGGGTGCACATGGTCGTGGCCCGGCAGGGCGTGCTGACCGACCGCGCGCGGCGGCGGGCCGTCGTGCAGGACACAGCCGTCGCGCAGCACGACGGCCCGGTCGATCAAGGGCTCAAGCGGGCCGAGTTCATGGAGCACCAGCAGGACCGTGATGCCCTGCGCGACCTGATCCCGGAGCGTTCTGGCGAGCACCTCCTGGCTCGCCAGGTCGACGCCCGCCATCGGCTCGTCCATGATCAGCAGTTCGGGTTCGGCGACCAGGGCGCGGGCGATCAGGACGCGCTGGTGCTGGCCGCCGGAGAGGGCGTCGACGGAGTCCTTCGCCCGGTCGGCCATGCCGACGAGTTCCAGGGCGCGGTGCACGGCCGCGCGGTCGGCCCGGCCGAACAGGCCGAACCGGGTGCGGGAGAGCCGGCCGGAGGCGACGATCTCGGTGACCGTCGCGGGCACCCCGCCCGCCGCGGTGGTCCGCTGCGGTACGTAGCCCACGCGCCGCCAGTCCCGGAACCGCCCCCGGCCGGTGCCGAACAGCTCGATCTCCCCGGCGCTGAGCGGTACTTGGCCGATGACGCCGCGGATCGCGGTCGACTTGCCGGACCCGTTCGCGCCGAGCAGCGCGACGACCTCGCCGCGGTGCACGGTGAGGTCGATGCCGCGCAGGACGGGTCGCGAGCCCAGCTCGGCGTGTACGCCGCGCATCGATATGACCGGCTCGCCCTTGACGTCGGTGACGCCCATGCCGTCCTCCGTAACGATCGGAACGATCACTTGCCGCCCAAGGCGGTCTGCAGCGCCTTGAGGTTCGCTTCCTGGACCGCGAAGTAGTCGTTGCCCCGGGACTTGTCCGTGATGCCCTCGATCGGGTCGAGGACATCGGTCTTCAGCTGTGCGTCCTGGGCGATGGTCTTCGCGGTCTTGTCGCTGACGAGCGTCTCGTAGAACACGGTGGTGACGCCGTCGGCCTTGGCCATCTTCTCAAGGTCCTTGACCCGGGCGGCGCTGGGCTCCGACTCGGGGTCGAGGCCGTTGATCGCTTCCTCGGTGAGGCCGTAGCGCTCGGCGAGGTAGCCGAAGGCGGCGTGCGTGGTGATGAAGACCTTGGTCTTGGTGTTGGTCAGGCCGTCCTTGAACTGTTTGTCGAGGTCGTCGAGCTTCTTGACCAGGGCCGCGGTGTTCTTCTTGTAGTCGGCGGCGTGGTCGGGGTCGGCCTTCTCGAACGCCTTGCCGACGCCCTGGGCGACCTCGGCGTAGCGCACCGGGTCGAGCCAGATGTGCGGGTCCTTGCCGCCGGACTCCTCGCCCTCGTGGCTGTCGTGCTCGGCCGCGTGCCCGCCGACCTCGTTGCCGTGCTCCTCCAGGGTGGTCAGGGAGGCGGCGTCGATCTTCGTCTTGATCTCGGACTGGGTGACCGCGTCGTCGACGGAGGGCTGGAGGCTCTTGAGGTAGAGCACCGCGTCGGACTCCTGGAGCTGCGCGGTCTGCTTGGCGCTGATCTCCAGGTCGTGCGGTTCCTGGCCGGGCTGGGTGAGACTGGTGACATGGACGTGGTCACCGCCGATCTGCTCGGCGAGGAAGGCCATGGGGTAGAACGACGCGACGACGTCGAACTTGCCGGTGTCACCCGCCGCGGCGCTGTCGCTGGAGCAGGCGGAGAGGGTCGCTATGCCGAGGGCGGTGGCCGCGGTCGCCGCGGCCGCGGGTATCAGGCGTCGTCGTACGTTCATGACAGTCATTTTCAGCAAATATGGAAACCGTTGTCAACAAACTCTCGGTGGCCTTCGGGGGCCCACCGATTTGGTCGAGGGGGAGCCTGCGCCGGTAACCTGAAGCATTCGCTGGAAGCACCTCGCTTCGTCGCCCGTCGTCGTAATGAAGAGAGCACCGTGGCCGCCGACAAGATCGACACCATCGTCAGCCTGAGCAAGCGCCGTGGCTTCGTATTCCCCTGCAGTGAGATCTACGGCGGCCAGCGTGCCGCCTGGGACTACGGGCCCCTGGGTGTCGAGCTCAAGGAGAACATCAAGCGCCAGTGGTGGCGCTACATGGTGACGTCGCGCGAGGACGTGGTCGGTCTCGACTCGTCCGTCATCCTGGCCCCCGAGGTCTGGGCGGCATCCGGCCATATCGCCACCTTCACGGACCCGCTGACCGAGTGCACCGCCTGTCACAAGCGGTTCCGCGCGGACCATCTGGAGGAGGCGTACGAGGCCAAGCACGGCCGCATGCCGGCGAACGGCCTCGCGGACGTGAACTGCCCCAACTGCGGCAACAAGGGGCAGTTCACCGAGCCCAAGCAGTTCTCGGGCCTGCTGTCCACCCACCTCGGCCCGACGCAGGACTCCGGCTCGGTCGCCTATCTGCGCCCCGAGACCGCCCAGGGCATCTTCACCAACTTCGCCCAGGTGCAGACCACTTCGCGCCGCAAGCCGCCGTTCGGCATCGCGCAGATGGGCAAGTCGTTCCGCAACGAGATCACGCCGGGCAACTTCATCTTCCGCACCCGCGAGTTCGAGCAGATGGAGATGGAGTTCTTCGTCAAGCCGGGCGAGGACGAGAAGTGGCACGAGTACTGGATGGAGCAGCGCTGGAGCTGGTACACGGGCCTCGGCCTGCGTGAGGAGAACATGCGCTGGTACGACCACCCGAAGGAGAAGCTCTCCCACTACTCCAAGCGCACGGCTGACATCGAGTACCGCTTCCACTTCGGCGGCAGCGAGTGGGGCGAGCTGGAGGGCGTCGCCAACCGCACCGACTACGACCTGGGCGCCCACTCCAAGGCATCCGGCCAGGACCTCTCCTACTTCGACCAGGAGGCCGGCGAGCGCTGGACGCCGTACGTCATCGAGCCGGCGGCCGGTGTCGGCCGCGCGATGCTCGCCTTCCTGCTCGACGCCTACATCGAGGATGAGGCGCCCAACGCCAAGGGCAAGCTGGAGAAGCGCACGGTGCTGCGGCTGAACCACCGCCTCGCCCCGGTGAAGGTCGCCGTGCTCCCGCTGTCCCGTAACCCGGAGCTGTCCCCGAAGGCCAAGGGCCTCGCCCAGGCCCTGCGCCAGCACTGGAACATCGAGTTCGACGACGCCGGCGCCATCGGCCGCCGCTACCGCCGCCAGGACGAGATCGGCACCCCGTACTGCGTGACGGTCGACTTCGACACGCTGGAGGACAACGCCGTCACGGTCCGTGAGCGCGACTCGATGAAGCAGGAACGCGTGTCGCTGGACCAGATCGAGGGCTACCTCGCCGGGCGCCTGCTGGGCTGCTGAGGTTCGCGGGGGCTGCCGTCCCCGGGGCCGGACCCCCGCTTCGGCCCTGAACGGGCCTCGTCCTCGAACGCCGGGCGGGCTGATATCCCTCAGCCCGCCCGGCGTTCGTCTTGTGGCCCCGCCCCGGGCGCCCGCAGGAACATCGCGTTCCCGCCCGGACGTTCGTCCTCAGCGGGGCGGCAGCCGGTCGTACGTCTTGAAGGTGTAGTACGCGGTGAGCGAGATGGCGTTCCCGGTCGCGGCGGGCAGGCCGAGCCGGTCGTCGAGCACCCGGCCCAGCGGGCCGCAGCCGTCGGAGGCCGGGACGGTGAACGTGTCGTCGTACGCGCCGAACCTGATGACCGGCGGGTCCGTGGAGATCCGCTCGGAGCTGCCGGTGCGCCGCAGGCGGAGCTCGACGGGGGTGTCGCCGCCTATGGTGCAGCCCTTCGGCAGCAGCGGGCCAAGGGCGCGGAAGCGCAGGGTGAACAGGCCCAGGCTGTCGCCGACGGAGTAGAAGTCGGACCGGCCGCCGTACTTCGGCCGCAGGGCGAGCGAGGGCGCGCGGCCGTGGTCGGCCGCGGGCGTCCCGAGGAGGCCGCCGGGTACCGCGGTCGGGGCGCCGCGCAGGGCGCCGAAGACCTGATCGGGGCTGCCGTCGGGCAGCGGGCCCTCCGCGTGGGTGATGGTCATCGGCGCCAGGTCGGGGATCGTCCGGCTGCCCAGGGTCAACGAGCCGGTGGCGGTGAGGACTTCGCAGCGCCACCGGGCCGGGTCGACGCCGGCCGGGAGGTCCGGGCAGTCGCCGAAGTCGAACGCCGGGACGGAGCCGGCGGGCGGTTCGGCGGCGGGCGCGGGGGCGGGCGGGTCCGCGGCGAGCGCGGGGGCGCCGGCCGCACCGACGGCCGTGGTGGCGAGCACGGCGGCGGTGGCGAGTCCGGCGGCCCCGCGCAGGACGGTCGAGGAGCGCTTCGCAGCGGTGATCTTCATGCCCCCAGCCTGCCGTCGCGCGCACCCCGGCGGCATCGGGGTCAAGCCCCAGCCCGACCCCGAGTCGCACCCTGACGGCGGTGTCAGGGTGCGACCCCCGGGCCGGGCCGGGCTCAACGGCCTTGCAGGGACTTCACGTTGTCGCCGAAGGTCCGGTTCTTCGCGCCGTCCCAGTTGATCGACCAGGTCATCAGGCCCTTGAGCGAGGAGCCGTAGCGCTGCCACGCCTGCGAGACCAGTGACGGTGACATGTAGCCGCCGCCAACGGAACCGAGTCCGGTGGCTTCACCGTGTCCGACCCCGCCACCGCCGCCCGCGCCGTCTTCCAGGCAACCGGCCGCTTCCACGACCCCGCCTACTCGCGGGAGTGGGAGCGGCCGGGTGTCGAGGACGAGTTCGCCGCGCTCGTGGATCTGCTGACGCGGGGTCTCGGATCACCTTCACCGTGACCGTCGGCGAGTGGACCTTGCCGGACGCCACCCGCAGGTCTTCGGCCTAGCGGCGGCCGGGTGCGCCCGCCGTCTGGAGTACTTCGGGTGACTCCAGGCGTTCGGCCGTCCGCTCGGCGGTGTGGCGGGCCCAGCGTCCGCTGGTCAGCGCGCCGAGGACGAGCACCGCGGCCCCGCACGCGGTGAGGATCCACCAGCCCGGCCGCGCGGCGTCGACGAAGGCCGGGGCGAACGCCGACGAGCCGATGCCGGCCGCCAGCACGGACCCGATCACCGCGACCCCGAGCGTCTGCCCGAGCTGCCGGCTGGTGGAGGCGACGGCCGCCGCGACCCCCGCCTGCGCCCGCGGCATGCCCGACACCGCGGTGTTGGTGATCGGCGCGTTCACAAAGCCGAAGCCGATGCCGAACAGGACGTATCCGGCGAGCCGGGTGAGGTCCGAGGTCTGTGCCTCGAACGCGGCGAACAGCGCGCTGCCCGCGGTCATCGCGACACCCGCGATCAGCAGCGGCAGCCGCGGCCCCCGGTTGCCGACCAGCCGCCCGGAGATCGGCGCGCACAGGAACGTGGGCACCGCCATGGGCAGCATCCACAGGCCGGCGTGCAGGGCGTCGAGGCCGCGCACGCTCTGCAGGTACAGCGTCGACAGGAACAGGAAGCCGCCCAGCGCGGCGAACGCGCTGATCGCGATGGCCGTGGCCCCGCTGAACGGCGCCGAACGGAAGAAGCGCAGGTCGATGAGGGGTTCCGGGCGGCGGGGCTCGTACCGCAGGAGGCCCAGCAGGGCGATCAGGGCTAGGGCGGCGAAGGGCAGCACCGTGCCGACGCCCGCGTGCGGCGCCTCGATGATGGCGTAGGTCGACGCGCCGAACAGCGCGATCACCAGCAGCTGGCCGACCGGGTCGGGGCGGCGGGGGCGGGGGGCGCGGGACTCGGGGACGTAGCGCAGGGTGAGCAGGAGGGCGGCGAGGCCGATCGGGATGTTGATCCAGAAGATCGCGCGCCAGTCGACGGCCTCCACCAGCAGCCCGCCGACCAGCGGTCCCGCGGCCATGGATATGCCGACCACGGCGCCCCAGGCGCCGATGGCACGGGCGCGCTCGCGTGGGTCGGTGAAGGTGTTGGTGATGATCGACATGGCGACCGGGTTGAGCATCGAACCGCCGACCGCCTGGATCATGCGGAAGGCGACCAGCGACTCCAGGTTCGGCGCGAGGGAGCACAGCAGCGAGCCGAGCGTGAACACCGCGAGGCCCGCCATGAAGACCCGCTTGCGGCCGATCCGGTCGGCCGTGGATCCGGCGAGCATCAGCAGCGAGGCCAGTACCAGCGTGTACGCGTCGATGGTCCACTGGAGCCCCGAGGTGGTGGTGTCGAGTTCGCGCTGCATCGACGGGAGGGCGACGTTCAGGACCGTGTTGTCCAGGCTCACGATCAGCAGACTCATACAGCAGATCGCCAGGATCAGCGAACGTCGGCGCGGGCTGAGCTGATGCATGGGGTTCATCCTACGCCCGTATCGATAGTGCGTCTAACTAATGACCGATGCAGGGGTCAGGGTCCGGGTTGTCCACAGGCAGGGGCGGGCACCCGCCGGAGTACGGGACAATGGAGCAATGCCCACGCCGTCGACCACCCCCGTGCCCCCCCTGCGGATCGGCCCGCACACGGTGCAGCCGCCCATGGTGCTCGCCCCCATGGCCGGGATCACCAACGCGCCCTTCCGCACGCTGTGCAGGTCCTTCGCCTCCTTCGCCGGAGGAGACCCGGCGGCCGGAGAGGACTCGGCGGCCGGAGCGGGCGGCGGCAAGGGACTCTTCGTGAGCGAGATGATCACGACCCGGGCACTGGTCGAACGCAACGAGAAGACCATGCAGCTGATCCACTTCGACGCGACGGAGAAGCCGCGCTCCATCCAGTTGTACGGCGTCGACCCGGCCACCGTCGGCAAGGCCGTCCGCATGATCGCGGAGGAGGACCTGGCCGACCACATCGACCTGAACTTCGGCTGCCCGGTGCCCAAGGTGACGCGCAAGGGCGGCGGCTCGGCCCTGCCGTACAAGCGCAACCTGCTGCGGGCGATCCTGCGCGAGGCCGTCGCCGGCGCGGGTGACCTGCCGGTCACGATGAAGATGCGCAAGGGCATCGACGACGACCACATCACCTACCTCGACGCCGGGCGGATCGCGGTCGAGGAGGGCGTGACCTCCATCGCGCTGCACGGCCGCACCGCCGCCCAGCATTACGGCGGCACGGCGGACTGGGCGGCCATCGCCCGGCTCAAGGAGCATGTGCCGGAGATCCCGGTGCTCGGCAACGGCGACATCTGGTCGGCCGAGGACGCGCTGCGGATGGTGCGCGAGACCGGCTGCGACGGGGTGGTCGTGGGGCGCGGCTGCCTCGGCCGGCCGTGGCTGTTCGCGGACCTGGTCGCGGCCTTCGAAGGCCGTACGCAGGACATCATGCGGCCGACCCTGCGCGAGGTCGCCGACGTGATGGTCCGGCACGCCGGCCTGCTCGGCGAGTGGATCGGCGACGAGGCGCGGGGCGTGATCGACTTCCGCAAGCATGTCGCCTGGTACCTCAAGGGCTTCGCGGTCGGCTCCGAGATGCGCAAGCGCCTGGCGATCACCTCGTCCCTCGCCGAACTCCGGTCCGGTCTGGACGAGTTGGACCTCGACCAGCCCTGGCCCGCCGGCGCCGACGGGCCCCGCGGCCGCACCGCCGGCAACAACCGGGTGGTCCTGCCGGACGGCTGGCTGACGGACCCGTACGACTGCGCGGGCATCACCGAGGACGCGGAACTGGACACCTCGGGCGGCTGAACGTCGGGCGCCGAACTTTGGGCGGGTGAACCTTGGAGGGCTGCGCCCCCCTCGGCTTCTCGCGGACGGGGCGGCGGTCAGCCCTTCTTCGGATGTGGTGTCGAGCCGTAGGCCGTCAGGAAGCGGTCCCGGAAGGCGCTCATCTTCCAGACCGGGGCGTCGTGCGCCGGGCGCAGTCCGTCGCTCCAGCCCCAACTCGCGATCCTGTCGAGGACCTTGGGGTCCTTGGCGACGAGGGAGATCGGCACGTCGCGGCTGGCGTGGTTGCCGCTGACCCGGGCGATGGGCTGGTGGTCGCCGAGGAAGACCAGCACGGTGTCGTCGGTGCCGTAACGCTCCAGCCACTCGGTGAGGGCGGTCACCGAGTACTGGATCGACTTGCCGTACTCCTCCCGGGACCTGGTGGTGTCGGCGATGACGTCGGCCGACTTGTTGCCCGCCGCCTCGATGTCCCGGAAGGCCGAACCGTCGCCGAGCCGGTCCCAGTCGACCAGCTTCGGGAGCGGCGCCCAGGGCTGGTGGCTGGAGGTCAGGATGATCTCCGACATCAGCGGCTTGTCGCGCCGCTTGCCGTGCACCCGCTGCTGGAACTGTTCGAGCGCATACTGGTCGGGCATCGTCGACCAGCTGAACTTGGGTCCCCGGTAGCCCAGTTGGAAGGCGTTGTAGACCTTGTCGAGGCCGAAGTAGCGCTGCTCGGGCCAGCCCTTCTGCACCCCCGGCATGACGCCGACCGTGTCCCAGGCGCCGGTCTTCTGGAACGCCTTGGTGAGACTGAGGTGGTCGCTGGCCATGACGGTGCGGTAGCGCTGCTGGTTGTTGACCCACAGTCCCGACAGGGTGCTGGAGTGGCCGAGCCAGCTGCTGCCGCCGTACGTCGCCGAGGTCAGCCAGCCGCTCTTCGCGTGGAAGCCGGCCTTGGCCAGGGCCGCGGTGTTCGCGGTGAGGGACTTGTCGACGCCGGGCGCCATGATCGGGTCCTCGATCGCGCTGCGGCCATAGCTCTCGACGAACGTGAAGATCACGTCCTTGCCGCGCAGATCGGTCAGCAGCTGGTCGGGAGGCGTGTTCCCAAAGGCGTCCACCTTGGCCACCTTCTGGAACTCCGCCTCGTCCCTGAGCGTGTCCGCCACCCGGTGGGCCTGGATCCGTACGGCCGTGGCGGTGCGGTCGGCGGCGATCGGCACGCCGGAGATCTGCAGGCCGAAGGCGGTGCAGGTGATCCAGGCGACGCCGGCGAACAGGGCGCCCCTGGTGGCTCGGCCGCCGTGCCGGGCGAGCAGGTTGGCCAGGCGGATCGTGGCCAGGCTGAGCAGCGCGAACAGGAGGAGGACGAGCACGACGACGCCGGCCGTGGCGGCGAGGGTGGCGGTGTGGCCGAGGGAGTCCTCCAGGTATGCCTCGGCGTCGGTGAGCAGGCTCCAGTCGAGGACGAGGTTGAAACTGCGGCCGAGGTACTGGTTGAAGCCCATGTCGAGAAGGTTCAGCACGGTCATCGCGGCGAGCGCGGCACCGGCCAGCCCGGCGAGCGCCATGCGCGGCCTGCGCGGCAGGGCCAGGGCGAGCGCGGCCCCGATGACCGCCTCGCCCGGTATCCGTACGAACTTCATGGGCCCCAAGCCGACGACGCTGTTCGGCAGCACCAGGGCCCCGATCACGAGCGCGGCGGAGAGCACGGTCACGCCGACGGACAGCGCCCGGCCCGCGACGGGATGCGCCGACCGCCACCGCCGTATCCCCCAGAACCAACGCCGAAACGCCCCACCGGCCTTGGCCCCGACCTCGGGCTTGCCTTCGGTTCCGGGGTCGGGCTTGCCTTCGGTTCCGGCCTCGGGCTTGCCTTCGGTTCCGGGGTCGGACTTGCCCTCGGCCCCGGGGTCGGGCCCGGCCTTGGTTCCGGCTTCAGGCCCGGCGTCGGGCTGGTCCTCGGACTTGGCCCCGGCCCCGGTTTCGGGCCCGGCCTCGGTTCCGGGTTCGAGCCTGTCCCCGGATTCGGTTCCGGTGTCGGGTTTGTCTTCGGTTCCGGCCCTGGCTTCGGGCCTGTCCTCGGCCCCGGATTCGGTTCCGGCGTTGGGCCTGTCCTCGGGCTCGGCCCCGGTTCCGGCATCGACCCCGGTGTCGGGATTGGGCCCGGTCTTGGCCCCGGCCCCGGTTTTTGCCCCGGCCCCGGCATCAGGTTCGGTCTCCGCCCTCGTATCCTCCGAACCTCCCTTGGGCGCCTCCGCGATATCCCCCGCCCCCGCACCGCCCCCGGCCTTCGCCGGTACCGAAGTGGGCATTCGGGGTGTTGGCAGGCGGGGATCGACGGCGGCTGCCGCCTCCCCCGTACCGGTCTCGGCCCTCGTCGGCTCCCGGGGATTGTCCGGGGCTCCCGCTTCCGCCCCGGCTGCGGTGTCCTCGGCCGTCGTCGGTTCTGTGGCAGGCGGCGGGGCTGCCGCCTGCCCGGAGTCCTCGGCGCCCCCCGCCTCCTTCGTGTCGCCCGCGGCCTGCGTCGGTTCCGCGGTGGGGGTTCGGGGTGTTGGCGGCCGGAGGTTCTCGGTGGGCCCCGATTCCGGTGTGCCCGCCGACGTGCCGGTCTGGGCCTCCGCTTCCTCGGTGGCAGCCGGTGACTGGCGTGTGCTCGTGTGCTGGGGCAACCCGGGGGTCCTTCCGTGCGCGGCCCGTGGTGGGTGGCGGGCCACGCTGGGGAGGCTGGGCTGGGCCGGGAGTTCCCGGCCCGCCTGGCCCGCCGTCATCCCGTACGGCTCCCCGTTCGGTCCCGTTCACAGGACTCGGCAAACACCGGGCAAACGCCCCGTCAACCCGTAGGCCACGCGCCGCCCACGGCGGTGAGCGGTGCGCCCGCGGTTCGGAGCCCGTGGTTCCCACCGCTCGGTCTCCAGGAGGCTCCGCACTCGCCCCTCGCGGCGCCCCCCATTCCCGTAGGCGAGGCCAAGCAGGAACCGTGCATTCAGTCAAGAGAACGTTTATGCGGCACTGCCAGAATTGACCTCACTCGCTTGAGGGATGGTGTAGCCGTGAGGTGAGCATCGATAATTTCGACTTCGCTTCCCGAAGAGGAAAAAGGGCAGTGACCGGTCTTCCCGGCACTGCACGAATCGAAGGAGGGCAATACCCTCATGCAACGGTTCACAGGACTGTGTGCCGCACTGGGACTCGCCGCGGTCGCAGTAACGGCATCCACGACCACCACCCAGGCGGCCCCGACGACCATCGAAACGGGCAGGTCGATCACCGCGTACCAGGACTGCCCGGTCGGCTGGTTCTGCGCCTGGGAGGACGAAGGTGGCTGGGGCCGGATGGCGCGCTTCCAACTGGGCTCCGACGACCTCCGCGACTTCAACCTGAACGACCAGATCTCCTCGGTCTGGAACAGGACGGGAAAGACGTTCTGTACGTGGCTGAACATCAACCGAGACGGCGCCTCATGGCCGGTAGGGAACTGGCGCGGCAACACCGCCCAGTACAACCGAAACGACAACATCAGTTCCCTGTGGGTAGGGAAATGCTGATCACCCCGCCCGACCAGACCTGATCAGGGGCCAGCGCGTAACTCCTTGACAGGTTGATCGGCTGATCGGATGTGCCTTTCCGATCAGTGATCACTGCGGCGGTACGGGACCGGATCGAGCGGCTGATGCCGGCCGATCCGGTCCGTCTCGGTGACCGGCACGGCCGGCAGGTCGGTGGCTTCCAGTGCTCGCCCGCCCGGCCGCAGCCTTCGCGATGGCGGACGGTTCCTGCTTCGGCCGCTTCTCGTCGGTCGGCGCTCCAGGTTCAGGCCCGGACATCCGTCCGCATGGTGAAAGTCGGCCGCCTGTGGCAGCGTGATTCTCGCCACCCTTGATAAGGGTTACGCTCAGATGAGCGGATCATGGGCGACTGCACTTCTCCAAAGGGTGGCACTCGGTGCCACCCTTTGATCGTTCATCGATCGAAATCAGACGTGCCGCGAGTCGCTCATATGAGCATGATGTGAGATCCATAGGTCCAGATTCGTTCAAGAAGTGAAAACATCGGCTGCCCGATGCTTGCCCAGCCTTGACTTTCGATCCTGTGGCGGACGGCTGGTTACGGGCGCATGACGCACAAGTGGACGTACCCATATGCCTTCGATCTGGGTATGTTCCTCGCCGTCAGGGCAGCCATCGCGGCCTCAAGGAGTCGAGACCCGTGTCGGAAAACAAAGATCACCAGACACCCGTGTCGGGCGAGAGTGTTGAGGGCGTGAAGTTCGTCTATGACTTCACCGAGGGAAACAAGGACCTCAAGGACCTCCTTGGTGGCAAGGGCGCGAACCTCGCGGAGATGACCAATCTGGGCCTTCCGGTCCCCCCGGGCTTCACCATCACCACCGAGGCGTGCAAGGTCTACCTCGACAGCGGCGAGGAGCCGGTGGCGCTGCGTGACGAGGTGAGTGCGCACCTCGAAGCCCTCGAAGCGACCATGGGCAAGAAGCTGGGGCAGGCCGCCAACCCCCTTCTCGTATCGGTCCGTTCCGGGGCGAAGTTCTCGATGCCAGGCATGATGGACACCGTCCTGAACATCGGCCTCTCCGACAGGTCCGTGCAGGGCCTGGCCAAGCAGGCCGGCGACGAGCGGTTCGCCTGGGACTCCTACCGCCGGCTCATCCAGATGTTCGGCAGGACCGTCCTCGGCGTCGACGGCGATCTCTTCGAGGACGCCCTGGAGGCGGCCAAGGAGGCCAAGAAGGTCACGGTCGACACCGAGCTGGCGGCCGCGGACCTGAAGAAGCTCGTCACCACCTTCAAGAAGATCGTCAAGAAGGAGGCGGGCCGCGACTTCCCGCAGGACCCGCGCGAGCAGATGGACCTCGCCATCAAGGCGGTCTTCGAGTCCTGGAACGGCGACCGGGCCAGGCTCTACCGCCGTCAGGAGCGCATCCCGCACGACCTCGGCACCGCCGTCAACATCTGCTCGATGGTCTTCGGCAACCTCGGCCCGGACTCCGGCACCGGAGTCGCCTTCACCCGCGACCCCGCCAGCGGCCATCAGGGCGTCTACGGCGACTACCTGCAGAACGCGCAGGGCGAGGACGTCGTCGCGGGCATCCGCAACACCGTGGCCCTCGCCGAGCTGGAGACCATCGACAAGAAGTCGTACGACCAGCTCATGCGGATCATGGAGACCCTGGAGAACCACTACAAGGATCTCTGCGACATCGAGTTCACCATCGAGCGCGGCCAGCTGTGGATGCTGCAGACCCGGGTCGGCAAGCGCACCGCGGGCGCCGCCTTCCGCATCGCCACCCAGCTGGTGGACCAGGGCCTGATCGACGAGACCGAGGCGCTCCAGCGGGTCACCGGCGCCCAGCTCGCGCAGCTGATGTTCCCGCGGTTCGACGAGCACGCCAGGACCGAGCAGGTCGGCCGGGGCATCGCGGCCTCGCCGGGCGCCGCGGTCGGCAAGGCGGTCTTCGACTCCTACACCGCCGTCAAGTGGTCCCGCTCGGGCGAGAAGGTCATCCTGGTCCGCCGCGAGACCAACCCCGACGACCTGGACGGCATGATCGCGGCCGAGGGCATCCTGACCTCCCGCGGCGGCAAGACCTCGCATGCGGCCGTGGTCGCGCGCGGCATGGGCAAGACCTGTGTCTGCGGCGCGGAGGAGCTGGAGGTCGACACCAAGCGGCGCCGGATGACGGTGCCGGGCGGGCACATCGTCGAGGAGGGCGACCTGATCTCCATCGACGGCTCCAGCGGCAAGGTGTATCTGGGCGAGGTCCCGGTGGTCCCGTCCCCGGTCGTGGAGTACTTCGAGGGCCGGATGCACGCGGGCGCCGACGACGCCGACGAACTGGTCGAGGCCGTGCACCGGATCATGGCGTTCGCCGACCGCAAGCGCCGACTGCGGGTGCGTGCCAACGCCGACAACGCGGAGGACGCGCTGCGGGCCCGGCGCTTCGGCGCCCAGGGCATCGGCCTGTGCCGCACCGAGCACATGTTCCTCGGCGACCGGCGCGAGCTGGTGGAGCGGCTGATCCTGGCCGACACTCAGGCCGAGCGCGAGGAGTCCCTGAAGCAGCTCCTGCCGCTCCAGAAGCGGGACTTCGTGGAGCTGTTCGAGGCGATGGACGGGCTGCCCGTCACCATCCGCCTGCTCGACCCGCCGCTGCACGAGTTCCTGCCCGACATCACGGAGCTGTCGGTGCGCGTGGCGCTCGCGGAGTCCCGGCAGGAGCCGCACGAGAACGAGCTGCGGCTGCTCCAGGCGGTGCACCGGCTGCACGAGCAGAACCCCATGCTGGGCCTGCGCGGCGTCCGCCTCGGTCTGGTCATCCCCGGCCTGTTCACCATGCAGGTCAGGGCGATCGCCGAGGCCGCGGCGGAACGCCGGAACGCCAAGGGCGACCCGCGCGCCGAGATCATGATCCCGCTCGTCGGCACCGTCCAGGAGCTGGAGATCGTCCGCGACGAGGCGGACCGGGTGATCGCCGAGGTCCAGCAGGCCACCGGCACCGAGCTGCGGCTGGCCATCGGCACCATGATCGAACTGCCGCGCGCCGCGCTGACCGCCGGCCAGATCGCCGAGGCCGCCGAGTTCTTCTCCTTCGGCACCAACGACCTCACCCAGACGGTATGGGGCTTCAGCCGCGATGACGTCGAGGCGTCCTTCTTCACCGCCTACCTGGAGAAGGGCATCTTCGGCGTCAGCCCCTTCGAGACCATCGACAAGGACGGCGTCGGCTCCCTGGTGCAGGCGGCGGCGAAGGCGGGCCGCGCCACCCGCCCCGAGCTGAAGCTCGGCGTCTGCGGCGAGCACGGCGGCGACCCGGAATCGGTCCACTTCTTCCACGAGGTGGGTCTGGACTACGTCTCCTGCTCCCCGTTCCGTATCCCGGTCGCCCGTCTGGAGGCCGGCCGCGCGGCCACCCAGTCGGGAGGCAGCGACCACCGCTGACCACACTCCCGGCGGGACGGCGGCCAGCGCCGCCCCGCCCCGACCCCGGAGCCGCCGACGGTCCCCGACCCTCACCGATCGACGGCGGCTCCGGTCCACCGAAGGAGGGGCGGCACCCGTGCGGGGGTGCCGCCCCTCCGGGTGTGCGCCGGGCGGACTCCGGGGAACGTAGGGGGCAGGCGTGTGCGCCGGGCAGGTGTGCACCGTGGTGAGAAGGAGGTGGAAGGGGAGTGAAAGCGAAAGGGGCCCGCTGGGCCATCACCGACATCCCCGCCCTGGCCGGTCGCGTCGCCGTCGTCACCGGGGCCAACAGCGGGCTCGGGTACGTCACCGCGCGGGAACTCGCCCGGCGGGGCGCCCGGGTGGTGCTCGCCTGTCGCAGTGAGCCGCGCGGGAGCGCCGCCGCCGACCGGATCGTGGCCGAAGTACCGGGCGCCGACACCGAGTTCGGGCGGCTGGACCTCGGGGAGCTGGCGTCGGTACGGGAGTTCGCGGCCCGCTTCCGATACGACCGGCTCGATCTGCTCATCGACAACGCCGGGGTGATGGCGCCACCGTACTCGGTCACCGCCGACGGCTTCGAGACCCAGTTCGGGGTCAACCACCTCGGGCACTTCGCCCTCACCGGACTGCTGCTGCCCGCCCTGCTCGCCGCGCCCGGCGCCCGGGTCGTGACCGTGTCCAGCATGATGCACGCCCTCGCCAATATCGACCTCGGCGACCTCAACAGCGAGCGCCGCTACCGGCGGTGGATCGCCTACGCCCGCTCCAAGACCGCGAACCTGCTCTTCACCCATGAGCTGGCGCGTCGGCTCACGGCCACCGGGGCGGATCTGATCGCGGCCGCCGCCCACCCCGGGTACGCCGCCACCAACCTCCAGACGGCCGCGCCACGGGCCGAGGGCCGCCGGGCCGCCGAACGGCTCATGACGGCCGGCAACCGGGTCCTGGCCCAGACGGCCGAGGCCGGTGCCCTGCCCACGCTGTACGCGGCCACCGCCCCCGGCGTGCGGCCCGACTCCTTCACCGGACCGTCCTTCGCCCAGTGGCGGGGTGCGCCCGCTCCGTCCTGGCGGGCCCCGTGGACGCGCGACGACCGGACGTCGGCACGGCTGTGGGAGGCGTCGGAGCGGCTGACTGGGGTGACGTACGACGCGCTCAAGTAGTGAGCGGGTGACGGGAGTTCAGGTGGTGAGCCTGCTCAAGCGCTGAGCGCGTGTCAGGTGTTCAAGTGGCGAGCGCGCTCAAGTGGCGAAAGTGCTCAAGCGGTGGGTGCGGTCAAGCTGTGGGTGCGCGGCCGTCGTTCACGGAGGTGGCCGCTATGCGGTACGGACCTCGTACGTCGCCACCCGTACCGACTCGTCGTCCAGGCACTGCCCGGAGGCCAGGTCGAAGCGCTGCTTCAGCAGCGGGGAGGCGACGTAGGGGCGGCCCTTGTGGGTGCCGGTCAGGCCGCGGGAGAGGACGGCCGCGCCGCCGAACGGATCACGGTTGTCGATGCCGTACAGCAGGCCCGCCCGGTCGCGGAAGACGGCCACCTGGCGGCCGTCGGGCAGCAGCGCCGCCACCCCGCGGCCCGGGGTGAGCACATTGAGTCGGCAGATCGTGAACCAGCCTGCCGCCAGCCGCAGTTGGACCTTGAGGCCGGTCGTCTCCAGAGCCGGGGTCATCGCTGGGCGCTTCCTTCCAGGGTGCCTTCCAAGGCGTCCTCCAGGGTGTCTGCCGGGGTGTCTGCCGGGGCCGGTGCGGGCCGTATGCCGAGGGACAGCAGTGGCAGATCGGGCTTGATCTGGTCGCGTTCGGGGACGAAGCCGACGACCGGGTCGGGGGTGTCCGGGGCGTTCACGAAGGACACGAACCGGGCCAGTTTCTCCGGGCTGCTGATCGTCTCCGCCCATTCGTCGCGGTAGTGCGCCACATGGGCCGCCATCAGCGACTCCAGCTCCGCGCAGATGCCGAGCGCGTCGTGCACCACCACGTCCCGTACGTGGTCCAGTCCGCCCGGGATCCGCTCCAGCCACACGCTGGTGCGCTCCAGGCGGTCGGCCGTGCGGAGGTAGAACATCAGGAAACGGTCGATCAGGCGGATCAGTTCGGTGTCGTCCAGATCCTGCGCGAGCAGGTCCGCGTGGCGCGGGGTCGCGCCGCCGTTGCCACCGACGTACAGGTTCCAGCCACCGGCGGTGGCGATGACGCCGAAGTCCTTCGACCGGGCCTCGGCGCACTCGCGGGCGCACCCGGAGACCGCCGACTTGAGCTTGTGCGGCGAGCGCAGCCCCCGGTAGCGCAGCTCCAGGTCGATCGCCATACGGACGGAGTCCTGGACGCCGTAGCGGCACCAGGTTTGGCCCACACAGGACTTCACGGTGCGCAGCGCCTTGCCGTAGGCGTGCCCGGACTCGAAGCCGGCGTCCACCAACCGGGTCCAGATCAGCGGCAGTTGTTCGACGCGCGCGCCGAGCATGTCGATGCGCTGGCCGCCGGTGAGCTTTGTGTAGAGGCCGAAGTCGCGGGCGATCTCGCCGATCACGATCAGCTTCTCCGGGGTGATCTCGCCGCCGGGGACGCGCGGCACGACCGAGTACGAGCCGTTCTTCTGGAGGTTGGCGAGGAAGTGGTCGTTGGTGTCCTGGAGTGCCGCCTGCTCGCCGTCCAGGACATGGCCGTCCGCGCCGATCGCGGGCGCGAGGGAGGCGATCACCGAGGCGACGGCCGGCTTGCAGACCTCGCAGCCGTCGCCGCCCCGGGCCCCTTCGCGGCCGTAACGGTCCAGGAGATCCCGGTACGAGGTGATGCGCAGGGCGCGGACGATCTCGTACAGCTCCTCGCGGGTCCGGGCGAAGCAGCCGCACAGGCCCTTGTCCACCTCTACGCCGCTCGCCTCCAGTTCGGTGGTGACCAGCTGACCGAGCACCTTGACGCAACTGCCGCAGCCCGTACCGGCCCGGGTGCACTTCTGCACCTCGGGCACGCTGGTGCAGGAGTGCTCCGTCACCGCGCCGCGGATGGTGCCCTTGGTGACGTTGTGGCAGGAGCAGATGATCGCCTCGTCGGGCAGCGCGGCCGGGCCGAGCGCGGCCGGGGCCGCCGCGTCGGCGGGCAGGACCAGCCGCTCCGGCGGGACGGGCGGCACCGTGCCGGTCAGCGCGCGCAGCGTGCCGTACGCCTCCGCGTCGCCGACCAGGATGCCGCCGAGCAGCGTGCCGTCGCGGCCGACGACCAGCTTCTTGTACAGCCCGGCCCGGGAGTCGGAGTAGACGACGTCCAGGCAGTCCGCGGCGGTGCCGTGCGCGTCGCCGAAGGATGCCACGTCCACCCCGAGCAGCTTCAGTTTGGTCGACAGGTCGGCGCCGGTGAACGTCACCCGCCCGGACCCGTCCGCGGCGATGGCGGCGGCGGACCCGTCCGCGGCGATGGCGGCGGCGGCCGTCTCCGCCTGTTCGTAGCCGGGCGCGACCAGGCCGTACACCCTGCCGTCGACGGCCTGCGCGCACTCGCCGATCGCGAACACCCGCGGGTCGGTGACCGTGCGGCACCGTTCGTCGACGGTGATGCCGCCGCGCTCGCCGACCGCGAGGCCGAAGGCGCGGGCGAGCTGGTCGCGGGGGCGGACACCGGCGCTGAACACCACCATGTCCGTGGCGAGTTCGGAGCCGTCGGACAGCTTCATGCCGGTGACGGCGCCGTCCTCGCCGACGAGGATCTCCTGTGTGCCCACGCCGGTGTGGACGGCCAGGCCCATGCCCTCGATGGTGCGCAGGAGCGCCGCGCCGCCGCCCGCGTCGACCTGCACCGGCATCAGCCGCGCCGCGAACTCCACGATGTGGCTGGTGAGCCCCAGGCCCTGGAGCGCGCCCGCGGCCTCCAGGCCGAGCAGCCCGCCGCCGACCACCGCACCGGTCCTCGCCCGGGACTTGGCGTATGCCTCGATCGCGAGCAGGTCCTCGATCGTGCGGTAGACGAAGCAGCCCTCGGCGTCCCGGCCCGGGACGGGCGGGACGAAGGGGGAGGAGCCGGTGGCCAGGACCAGGACGTCGTAGCCGACGGTCAGGCCGGAGCGGGCCGTGACCCTGCGGGCCGCGCGGTCGATTGTCTCCGCCGGGTCGCCCACGTGCAGTTCGATGCCCTGGCCCGTGATGAACTCCCTGTCGGTCAGGGAGAGTTCCTCGGGTGTCCGCCCCGAGAAGTACGAGGTGAGCCGGACCCGGTCGTAGGCCGGACGCGGCTCTTCGCACAGCACGACCACGCGGTGCGTGGCGGTCAGGCCGCGCTCGGCCAGCGCTTCGAGAAAGCGCTGGCCGACCATGCCATGGCCGACGAGCACGAGCGTGGGGCGGGAGCGGTCCGCCGCGGGTGCGGTTGTGGGGTGGGGGCAGTGCCCCAGGGGCGCGGTTGTGGGTTGGGGGTGGTCCCCCACGGGTTCGGTTGTGGGTTGGGGGTGGTGTTCCAGGGGTGTGGTCGTGGGGCGGGGGCTGTCCCCCACAGGTGCGGTCGTGGGCATCAGGAGCCTCCGTCGTCGGTGAGCAGGTGGAGCAGAGGGCCGTCGTCCGGGAGCGGCTCCGCTCCCTCCCAGGCGCGGGCGAGCGCGCCGACCGTGCCGAGTGCGCCGACCAGGACCCCGCCGACCAGGCGGTCGTCGCGGACGACGACCTTGCGGTAGGTGCCGCGGGTGGCGTCGGCGAGCTGTACGACGTCGTCGCCGGGGCGCGGCTCGGCCTCGCCGAACGCGGCGAGGTCGAAGGGGGAGCCGTCGCCGGTCAGGGTGAGCCGGGTCAGCGAACGGGTGCCGGTGTACCGGGAGTCGGCCCGCCCGGCCAGCAACCCGGCCAGCACGTCGGCCTGTTCGAGGGCCGGGGCGGCCAGGCCGTACACCGTGCCGGCGTGCTGGACGCAGTCGCCGACGGCCCGGATACACGGGTCGGACGTGCGCAGTTCGTCATCGACGAGGACGCCCTTGCGGACGGTGAGCCCCGCCGCCTCGGCGAGCCCCACCCGCGGGCGGACCCCGCAGGCGAGGACCACGAGATCGGTGTCCAGGGCGTATCCGTCGGCCAGTTCGACGGAGCGGACCGCGCCGCCGGCCGAGCGCACGTCCCGTACCCGGCACTCGGTGTGCACCTCGACGCCCAGGCCCGTCAGATGGCGCAGCACGAGCCGCGAGGCGTTCGCGTCGAGCTGGCGCTCCATGAGCCGTTCGGCCTGCTGGGCGAGGACCACTTGGGCGCCGCGCACGGCGAGCGCGCGGGCCGCCGACACACCGAGCAGCCCGCCGCCGACGACGACCGCCCGCACGCCCGGCCGTACCGCCTTGGCCAGGCCGAGGCAGTCGTCCATGGTGCGAAACGCGTGGACGCCCTCGGGAAGTTGGTGCCCGCCCGCCCCGAACAGGCCGCGCAGGGGCGGCAGGACGGGGTTGGCGCCGGTGGCCAGGACGAGGGTGTCGTAGGCGATCTCCGAGCCGTCCGCGCAGCGCACCCGCCGCGCGGCGCGGTCGATACCGGTGACCCGGGCGTGCACGAGACGCGCGGGCGCGGGCAGGGCGATCACCTCGGGGTCGTAGCGGCCGGCCAGCACCTCGGCGAGCAGGACCCGGTTGTACGGGCGGTGCTCCTCCTCGCCGACGAGCAGCGCGGATGTGCCCAGCTCGGCGAGCCGACGGGCGAGCCGTTCGCCCGCGAGGCCGGCGCCGATCACCACCACACGCGTGTCCGAGGTCATGCAACGCAGCGTGCGGCGCCGACGTTACCCGGCGGCATCGCGGCTGTTTCCCGAGCGGAACGCTGCCCTCAGCGGGGCGAGGCCGCGGGTGTGAGGGGGGTGGGGGGCAGGCCGCGGCTGTGGGCGCGAATGTGATGGGTCCGGGGCAAGGGGCGCGGCTGTGAGTGTCCGGGGCACGACCGTGAGGGGGCCGGTCCGGGCCGGTGGCGGGCCGTGAGGGGTCCGGTGCGGGCCGGTGGCGGGCCGTGAGGGGTCCGGTGCGGGCCGGTGGCGGGGCCGGTGCGGGCGCGGAACCCCGGAAGCAGCTCAGGTGCATGGAACCTCAGAAGCAGCTCAGGTGCATGGACCGCACACCTACCTCCTCCCTAGGGTCGCCATCGTGCCCGACATATCGCTGACCGTCCTCGTCCTGCTCTGCCTGGCCGCCTTCGCGGCCGGCTGGATCGACGCGGTGGTGGGCGGCGGCGGGCTGCTGCTCCTTCCGGCGCTTCTGCTCGGCCTGCCCGCCGATACCCCGGCGGCCACCGCGCTCGGCACCAACAAGGCGGTCGCCATCGTCGGCACCACGGGCGCGGCGGTGACCTACGCCCGCCGGGCGCCCGTCGACGTGCGCACCGCCGTGCGCATCGGTCTCGCCGCGCTCGCGGGCTCCTCGGCCGGGGCGTTCTTCGCGGCCGGGATGAGCACCGATGTGCTCAAGCCGGTGATCATGGTGGTGCTGCTCGCCGTCGCGGCCTTCGTGATCCTGCGCCCCGCCTTCGGCACCGCGTCGGCGCCCGGCCCCGCCTCCCGCCGCCGGATCCTCGCGGCCATCGGCCTCGCCGGCCTCGGCATCGGCTTCTACGACGGCCTGGTCGGACCCGGCACCGGCACCTTCCTCGTCCTCGCCCTCACCGCCGTCCTCCACCTCGACCTGGTCACCGCCTCCGCCACCGCGAAGATCGTCAACTGCTGCACCAACGCGGGCGCGCTCGTCACCTTCGCCTGGCAGGGGACGGTGCTGTGGCGGCTCGCGGCGCTGCTGGCCGTGTTCAATCTGGCGGGCGGCATGCTGGGGGCGCGCAGTGCGCTGAAGCGGGGCAGCGGCTTCGTCCGGGTGGTGTTGCTGACGGTGGTGTTCGCGCTCGTGGCGAACCTGGCGTATCAGCAGTGGGTGGCCTGAGCCGCCGGGCGGCGCCCGCTCGCGGGCCGGCCAGCGGCTGTCGGTCAGCGGCTGTCGGTCAGATGGGCGAAGACGACCACGTTGCCCTGGTAGCCGGTGGATGTCGAGTAGCCCCCGCCGCAGGTGATGACGCGTAGCTCAGGGCGCTCGGCGGCGCCGTACACCTTCTCGTCGGGGAAGTCGCTCGCCTGGTAGACCTCCACCGCGTCCACGGTGAACACCGCCACGCTGCCGTCCCGCCGGTCCAGTTCCACGGTGGCGCCCCGTTTCACCGCGCCGAGGCGATAGAAGACGGCGGGGCCCTCGGCATTGTCGACGTGCCCGGCGACGACCGCGGTGCCCGTCTCACCGGGGGCGGTGCCGGCCTCGTACCAGCCGGCCAGGTTCTTGTTCTGCGCCGGCGGCGCGTCGAGGCTGCCGGACGGTGTCAGGCCGAGGCCCGTCATCGGGGCGTCGACCCGGATCGACGGGATGCGGATCCGGGTGGGCGGGGACGGCGGCAGCGCGGGCGCCGTGCGTCTCTCCTCGACCGGATCCGGGCGGCCCTCGGCGGCGGTGGGCTGCGGCGGCGCGGACAGCTGGGCGGTGCCCAGCAGCCACACGCCGGAGCCCAGGGCGACCACGGTGACCACGGCTATCGCGGTGTCCCCGATCGTGCGCATACGAATCCTGCGCATACAGGTCCTGCGCGTACGAGTCTTGGGCATATGAGTCCTGCGCGTAGGAATCCTGCGTATACGAGTTCTGCGCATACGAACCTCCCGGACCTCCCGGAACCCCGGGAACGGAACCCCGCGCCCCCTCCGGGCCGCGAGGGGCGTCGGACCCGGAGGGGGAGGGGACTTGCGGTACCGGCGGACGGACAGCGGAGGGGTGTCCGTCAGATCCCGTCGCCTCTCGCCCGGCGATGCAGGAGCCAGGTACCGCCCGCGGCGGCGACGGCGAGAGCCGCCACGCCCGCCGCGGTCTGCACGGGGTCGGAGCCGAGCGCGCCGCCGACCCCCGTCTTCACGCTTCCGCGCGGTTGCACCTGTCCATGCGCCCCGGACAGCGTCACCAAGAGATCGCCCGTCACCTGCCGGTTGCCGTCGGCGCACCTGGCGACGATCTCGTACGTCCCCGGCTGCGCGCTCGGCGGCACCCGGAACTGGCCGATCGCGTCGCCCTCGTGCGAGCTGGGCGCCAGGGTGAAGGTGCCGCCGCCGACCGCGGTGGCATCGCCCGCCGCGGTGCCGCCGCACGCCTTGGTGTTCACCGAGACCTGCCCGCCCGGAATCGCGGTGGACGGGTACACCTCCAGAGTGTCGGTCGCCGTGTCGGTAGCCGCCGCGGCGTCCGGCGCGCCGCGTGGGTGAGCCGCCGGGACGGCGTGCCGGGCGCCGTGGGCGGGCGTGGTGGCGAGACCCGCGGCCGCGACGGCGAGCGCGGTACCGGTCAGCATGCGGGCGGTGCGTCGCATCGTGCTCCCTCGCGTGCCAGGGGGCACGACCCGCGGCACCCCCTGTGCCGCCGAGTCGGCCGCGCCCCTGCCCTATCGAGGTAAAGCCCACGCGGCCGCCCCCGCTCCCTGACGGTCGGTCAGAGCTGCGGTGAACGGGTGTCGTCCGGACCTCGCGGGCGACCGTCCGGTCCGGCGTTCCGGCAGGTCATGGGCGTGCGCCGAGCCGCACCGGAAGAGAACCGGAAGAGAACACGAACGGCTCGCCCGGACCGGGCGAACGGGTGACGACCCCGCTCGGAGGCTCAGCCCGCGCCCCCGGCGTGGTTCGCGAGGGCCTCTGCCGTCGTACGGTGCGCCACCGCGGCCATGACGACCGCGCTCCAGGTCGCACCCGGCGACCGGTCCCGGTCGGCCCGAGGCGCGGACGCCCCGCGGTGGCGGTCAGCGCTCCGCACGCTCCATGTGTTCCACACGCTCCACGCGCACCGCGCAGACCTTGAACTCGGGCATCCGCGAGACCGGGTCGAGCGCCGGGTTGGTCAGCGTGTTCGCGCGGCCCTCGCCGGGCCAGTGGAACGGCATGAACACCGTGTCCGGCCGGATGGCGGTCGTGATCCGCGCGGGGGCCACGGCGCGTCCGCGCCGGGACACCACCGCCAACGGGTCACCGTCGGCCGCGCCCAGCCGCGCCGCGAGCCGCGGGTGCAGTTCGACGTACGGGCCGGGCGCGGCGGCGTTCAACTCGGCCACCCGCCGGGTCTGGGCCCCGGACTGGTACTGGGCCAGGACCCGCCCGGTGGTCAGCAGCACCGGGTACTCGGCATCCGGCTCCTCGGCGGCGGGCCGATGCGCCACGGGCACGAACCGGGCCCGCCCGTCCTCGGTGGCGAACCGGTCGAGAAACAGCCGGGGGGTACCCGGGTGGACCTCCGCCGGGGCGGGAACATCCGCCTCCGGCGTCGTACCCGTCGTACCCGTCGTACCCGTGGTACTCATCGGGGCCGCCGTACTCGGTGTGGCCGCCGTATCCGCCGTATCCGCCGTATTCGTCGCGACCGCCGTGTCCGGTGTGGCCGTCATATCCGGCGTGGCCGTCATGTCCGGGCACGGCCAGAACAGGCCGTTCTCCCTCGCCAGCCGGTCGTAGGTGATGCCCGAGTAGTCCGCCGGGCCGCCCGCGCTCGCTCGGCGCAGTTCGCCGAAGACCTCCTCGGGGTCGGTCGGGAAGCCCTTCTCCACGCCCAGCCGGGCGGCGAGCCCGTGCAGCACCTCCAGGTCGCTGCGCACTCCCGCGGGCGGGTCGAGTGCCCGCCGCCGCAACAGCACCCGGCCCTCCAGACTGGTCGTCGTGCCCGTCTCCTCGGCCCACTGGGTGACCGGCAGGACGACGTCCGCGAGCGCCGCCGTCTCCGAGAGCACCACGTCCGCCACGGCCAGGAAGTCCAGCGACCGGAGCCGCCCCTCGATGTGGGCCGCGCGCGGTGCCGACACCACCGGGTTGGACCCCATCAGCAGCAGCGCGCGCACGTCAGTGCCCAGGGCGTCGAGAAGTTCGTAGGCGCTGCGGCCCGGACCCGGCAGCGTGTCCGGGTGCACGCCCCACACCTCGGCGACATGCCGTCGCGCCGCCGGATCGGTCAGCTTGCGGTAGCCGGGCAACTGGTCGGCCTTCTGGCCGTGTTCGCGCCCGCCCTGCCCGTTGCCCTGCCCGGTCAGACAGCCGTACCCGGACAGCGGCCGGCCGGCCCGCCCGGTCGCCAGGCACAGGTTGATCCAGGCGCCCACCGTGTCGGTGCCCTTGGACTGCTGTTCCGGCCCCCGTGCCGTGAGCACCATCGCCGCCTCCGGCTCGCAGAACAGCCGTACCGCCTCGCGGAGCAGCGGGACCGGCACCCCGGTGATCCGCTCCACATGTTCCGGCCAGTGCGCCATCGCCGCCGCCCGCGCCCGCGTCCAGCCGGCCGTGCGCTCCCGGATGTACGTCTCGTCCGTCCGGCCCTCCGCGACCACCAGATGCACCAGGCCGAGCGCCAGCGCGAGATCGGTGCCCGGCCGGGGTGCCAGATGCAGGTCCGCCTGCTCGGCGGTACGGGTGCGACGCGGGTCGACGACGATCAACGTGCCGCCGTTCTCCCGCAGTTCGGTGAGGTAGCGGAGCGCGGGCGGCATCGTCTCGGCGAGGTTGGAGCCGACCAGGATCAGACAGCCGGTCCGTGGGATGTCCGCCAACGGGAACGGCAGCCCCCGGTCCAGGCCGAAGGCGCGGGTGCCGGCCGCCGCCGCGGACGACATGCAGAAGCGGCCGTTGTAGTCGATCTGCGAGGTGCCGAGGACGACGCGGGCGAACTTGCCGAGCGCGTACGCCTTCTCGTTGGTCAGCCCGCCCCCGCCGAACACCCCGCACGCGTCGGGGCCGTACGCGCTCCGCGCCGCGGACAGGCCCGCGGCGATCCGGTCGAGAGCGTCGTCCCAGCCGGCCGGTACGAGCGTCCCGCCGGAGCGCACCAGCGGGGAGGTCAGCCGCACGCCCGACGAGAGCAACGCCGGGGCCGTACGTCCCTTCCCGCACAGCGCGCCCCGGTTCACCGGGAAGTCCGCGCGCTCGGTCACCTCGACGCCTCCCGGCACGGCCGACAGCCGCATCCCGCACTGCAGGGCGCAGTACGGGCAGTGGGTGGGCACCGAGGCGGTCGTCTCCATGCGGCTCAGCGTGGTCCGACCGTGTTACGCCCCACACGGCCCCCGGTTACACCCCCGCGACCAGCGCCTCCCCGCCCCTGCCGCCCCACTGTGAGATCCCGGCCACCGAGCCGTCCGGCCGGGGCCCTTTTCATGTCTGGGCCTGGCCGGAATGGAATCACTCGATAGTAGGGACGTCGCATGGAATGCCTTCCGGGTGACGAGCCTCTCCATGGTCGTCGCTTATGGCCAGCAGAAAACCTCGGAACAGGAAGGACGGGCGATGAGCCTGATCCAGACCGGCAAGATCGATCTGAACTCGACCAACGCGGTGGAGACAACCGGCGGGAACACTTCGACCTTCACCCAGGTCACGTTTCCCGCTCCGTTCCCACCGGGCTCACAGGTCGTGGTACTCCCACTGACCCAGACCTTCAACGGCCCTGAGACGCCAGGAATTCGTATCCACGACGTCACCACCACGGGCTTCAAGATCCGGCTGAACGAGGTCTACGCCGGCGCCACCAAGAGCGACGGCACACACACCACTGAGACCATCGGCTGGCTGGCCGCCACGGTCTGAGGGGCATGACCTGGTTGGGGCGTCCCGCTGGAGTCAGGACGCCCCAACCAGGGCGATCAGAATGCGCTCAACTGACGTAGACCTCAAGCCCCGCTGTCGGGCGGCGCCGGATTGGCGAGCAAATCCGAAGGCCAGAGGGCACTTTCTGCGGTCCCGGAATGCTTCCGAATCGTGATCGTTCGAGGGTGCCGCTCGGGATACGGGCCGTACTGGCCGACCAGCAGATATACGGCTCGACGAACCCCCACTCCTTGTCCGTCAGTTGCGCTCGCGTCATGCGCACTGGACTACCGGATCCACCCTCGGCGAGGGCGGATCCAGCAATTGATCACCACTCGATACAGGCCCTAGCTAGTTGCCGCCGCGGTTGAGCCAGGCGCGGACCGCGCCGCCGTCGTAGACGACGAGGTAGTCGGCTTTGCCGTCGCCGCTGATGTCGGCGAACTGGACATATGGCCGGGGGTAGTTGGACGCGTTGGCCCAGTTGTAGCGGGCCTCGAAGCTGCCGTTGCCGCCGCCGCCGCGGTTGAGGAAGGCGTGCACCGCGCCGTCGAGGCCGACCTGCAGATAGTCGGCCCGGCCGTCGCCGTCGCCGTCGGCGAACCGGACGGCTTCCAGCGACGAGCCGCGGGTTCCGCCGGCCCAGTTGAGCCACAGCGGCCATTCCGGGGGAGTCGGCTGGTCGCTGACTTGCCCGCCGGCGGGGTCCCACTGGTTCCGGTACACGTGGACCGCGCCCTCCGCGCCGACCCGCAGGATGTCGTCACGTCCGTCGCCGGTGACGTCCGCGAACCGGAGATTGTTGCGGCTGAACGGCTCCTCGTCGAAGACGACCCCCCATTCGACGAACTTGAGCTTGCCGTCCGGTCCGGGATAGTTGATGTAGGCCCGTACCTCGCTGTCGGAGCTCACCACGAGGTAGTCGTCGCGTCCGTCCCCGTTGAGGTCGGCGAACCGCACCTGGTCCCCCTGGACACCGTCCGCCGGCTTGTACGTGCCCGCGTCCACCCAGGCAGGTTGGCCGGGTGTGCCGACGGTGTTCACCGACGCGCGAAAGCCGCCGTCGTCGCGGACCTGGAGGTAGTCGGCCCGCTGGTCCCCGTTGAGCTCGGTGATGACCGTGCGGCCCTCCCTGGTGCCGTAACCGGGGGCGATCACGCCCAGCGCGCGCCAGCCCTCACCGAGAGCCGTTCCACTGTCACCCAACCCGGAGTCCCCGGGGTCGTCGGTTCCGATGCCCGAGTCCGCCGGGTCGCAGTCGGCAGGAGCCTGCTCCGCCGACGGCGTCTCAAGCCAGCCCAAGGCGTTCGCCTCCTGCACGGAGTCGTACCAGGCGTCGGCCATCTTCGCGTAGCCGGCGTCCGTCGGGTGGGCGTCGTCCTGCAGCCCGTCACTGACCTCGACTCGCGCCATGGACACCGACAGGACGTGCTTGCCCTCGCGTCGCAGGTCCTCCACCATGCCGGGCAGCGCGTCGTTGTAGGCGTCGATGCGCGGCTGAAGCCCGGCCTTGCCGGTCGGGATGAGCTGGGCGACCAGCACCGTGGCACGCGGTGAATCCGCCAGCGCCTGGTTCACCAGCTTCCTGAGCCGGTCGGGCGCGGTGGCCAGGTTGTAGTCCTGGTTCATGTCGTTGGTCCCCGCGTGCAGGGTGATCAAGTTCGGCTGGTACCGAGGCACGCTGCAGAACGCGAAGGCCGCGATCTCGTCGATCCGGTCGCCCGGATGACCCTCGTTGTCGGGGTCACTCATCGAGCCGGACTGCACCGACCCGACGAAATCGACGCTGGGCGCGCTGCCCTGCAAGTAGTCGTACAACTCGTCGCGGTAGCCGTTCCCGTCGGAACTCTCCACACCGTACGTGATCGAGTCTCCGAGCGGCATGACCCGCAATGCGACCGGGATCTGGACCCGGGAGACCGCATCGGCGAGGTGCCTGCCGACGTCCGCCAGGAACTGGCCCGCCGCCGTGCAGCCCGCCTTGAAAACGCCCCACCCGGCGGCCAGCTTCTCGCCCAGCCGGACAAGCGCCGCCCCCAGACGTTCGATGTGAGCGGGCAGCACCTCCTTGGACCAGTCCTTGACCCCGCCCTCCCAGGCGGCTCCGCCCGCGGCCGTGATGAGCGCACCGGCGAGCGTCTTGGCCCACGCCTCGCCGTCCTTGAGCGTGCCGTCGATCGCCTGGATGATCATTCCCCGCGTCAACCCACCGACAAAGCCGCCGATGGAGACACACATGACGGCCGCCTCGGGAAAGAAGCCGATGCAGCCGGCCCGCACCGCCAGCCCGGTCAGCGCCCCCGCGGCCGTGGCCAGGATGTCGGCCCACCACGAGGCGTTCGTCAGCGGCTCACTACCGTCGATGCGCACCGCAATCCCGGTGTCCGTCATCGACAGTTCCCCGTCGAAGTCGATCCAGTTGCCGGTGCCGGCACTACCCCCCGATGTGCCGCTCGAATTCGCCTCGAAGTCCTCGCGGAAGGTATCGCTGAGGAGCGGGTTGCGGTTCTGGGTCTCGTCGAGAACCTGGCGCATCCGGTCAGGGTCGAAGTCGGACGCATCCAGATACAGGGTGACCGACTCGTCCCCCGTCACCGCCGAGGAAAACTCTCCCACCGAGCCAGCCGGCGCGGCCAGGCGCAGTCCCGCCGCTGCTGTTTGCGTCGCCGGCATCGCCGACGCCGCAGGTACCAGGCCGAGCAACAAAGCCACCAGGACGGACATGATCACGGCCGTACAGCCAGTCGTTCTTCGCGTATTCACGCACACCTCCCCATCAGAGGAGGAGATCGTTTCGAGCCCCGACAAGGGCGGAATGAATGCTCGATGAACACTGACGACCAAGCTCTGTGATGCTCAACATCGCGTCAACATCAGGCCCGTTACGGCGGCGGAGCGTGGACCGTGCCCGGGACAAACTGCCGCCACCCACTCCTATCCGAGGCCGCCGAGCCCCGGCGGCCGGGCCGGCATGCAGCCGGCCCGGGCGCCCTAGCAGGAAGCACCGGTAAGCCAGCCCATGCCCGTCTCCCCATCGTCGTCCGCCCTGATCCTCAAGGCGATTGAAGCGCTGGGCTGACCCTGAACACGCGAAAGGGGCCCCACCCTCCCACCGGGCGGGAGAGAGCGGGGCCGGATACGTGCGCTCAGTCGGTGCCGAACTGTCCGGTCTTGACGCCGGTCACGAATGAGGTGAACGCGTGGGCCGGGAGGTCGAGTACCGGGCCGTTCGGGTTCTTGGAGTCGCGGACGGGGACCAGGCCGTGGGGGGCGGCGAGGTTGGTGGCGACCTCGATGCAGGCGCCGCCGTTGTTGCTGTAGGAGGACGTGATCCAACGCGGGTTCTCGGTCGTCACGAGGTGCCCTTTCGTCGCAGATGCCGCTTGGGGCTTGCTCAGTCGGTGCCGAACTGTCCGGTCTTGACGCCGGTCACGAATGAGGTGAACGCGTGGGCGGGGAGGTCGAGTATCGGGCCGTTCGGGTTCTTGGAGTCGCGGACGGGGACCAGGCCGTGGGGGGCGGCGAGGTTGGTGGCGACCTCGACGCAAGCGCCACCGTTGTCGCTGTACGAGGAGGTGAACCAACGAGGGGTTTCGATACTCACGGGGTGCCCTTTCGCAACTGGCTGATCATGGCCACGCTTTCCGCCTGGGAAGGTGCCTCGGCCTGTAGCTGATGGTAGGCCGTCAGCATGGGCAGTACGAACGTGCTTTCTCGTTCCAGGTGGCCCCGATGGGCCGACTCGGCGTACGACATGAGCGAGCGATCCGACAGGGTCAGCAGATACACCGGCAGGTTAAAGGGCCGACGCGCTCCCATGTCGAACGGCGCTAGCTGGAGCACCGTGTTCGGCAGCTCGGCGAACGCGGCCAGAGCTGCCAGTTGCGCGTCCCACACGGCGGGTTCGCCGATGGGGCGACGGAGACAGCTCTCGTCCAGCACCACGAAAACGAGGGGTGGGCGCTTCCGGGCGAGCGCGGCTTGCCGTTCCGTAACGATCGTGACCCGCTCGTGCGCCTGCTCAGGCGTGATCGCTCCGCGCTTGACGGCGCTGTCCGCCAGGGCCGACGCGTACTCCGGGGTCTGTAACAGACCAGGAATGACGCCCACTTCGTAGAGCCGGATCTCCACCGCCCGCCCCTCATGCCCGACGTACTCCGGGAAGCCCTCCAACAGGCTGCCGTGCCGGATCTCGCGCCACTGGCGTTCGAACGTGTCGGCTGTGTCGCCGGTGCCGAGGGCGAGGTCCGCGCTACGCGCGAAGCGAAGAGTTGGCATCTTGCGACCAGTTTCGACCGCCGAAATGTGCGTGCTGGAATATTCCATTCGCTCGGCCAGGTCTTCCTGCTTCCAGCCGCGTGCCTCCCGAAGACTGCGCAGGCGAAACCCGAAGGCCGCCTCGGGACTGCTCTCAGGGTGCAGTTCCTTCCGGTTGACCATCTCTGCCACCAACTTTCCTGCCGTACCAGACACGTTGAAGCGTTCCCGAGTGTAGTCCACGCTGAAACTCCAAGTATCCGTGTCACTACGGAGAGGAACGATCGTGGTTGGCAAGAACGATCCCGCCGAGCGGCAGCGACCCCCACACCTTCCCTCAGACCTTCCGACCCTCGGCACGCTCATGGTGGACGTCGACCAACGGGTCGGAGAGTTCCGCGGCGAGGTATGCGGGTTCTGGTTTCTGCGCCCCGTGACGGGCGGCAAGGAGTGGTCCGTTGCCCCCAAGGACGTACAACCGGCGAGCCCCGCGGAGCGGCTGCGCGCCGAGACCGCCCGCGCGAATGCACGAAGCCGGGGTGAGGTGTTGTGACCCCGACGTACCCGCAGACGTGGGTGTTCGGCCGGCTCCGCGAGCATCCTGGGCGCACCGGGAGGTGACCGTGCGTCGCCCGACCCCGGCCGAGAGAGCCGTCGCACGTGAGGCGGCGCGAGCGGACAAGGACACCATCATCGAGCGGTACCGGGCGCGTGAGCCGGTGAGCCGGATCGCCGAGGCGTACGGCGTGACCGTCGGCTGGCTGTCGCTTCGGCTCGACGAATGGGGCGTACCGCGCAGGCAGTTCCACGAGGCACATTTGCATCGCCGCCCGGCCCAACGCCTGTTCCGTGGGCGGATGCGACGCCGGACCCGAGCCGAAGTACGCGCGGCGCAAGCCGAGTTCACCGACAGCCGGATAAGCGTGGTTATGCGGTACCGGGGCGGTGAATCTATTGCCTCCCTCGCCCGGTCGTTCAACGTCAGTCACGCATGGGTGGCGGAACGGCTGGACGAGTGGGGCGTTTCCCGCCGGGGCCCGTCCATGACGTGAGCGCGGTGCGGCCCCGCACCCCGGACCGCCGGGCCCGCCCGCTCGTCGGCCTTCACTTCCGCAGGAGCAGACGCATGACCGGCAGAACATCCGCAGGGGACGGGTCCGCATCCGTGGGCGCCACGCGCGTCTGCGCGCGCTGTCTGCGCGTGACGACCGAGGCGGTGCTCGTGGAGTGGATCGACACCGGAAGCGGACCCGGGATCGAGGTATGGACGTGTCCGGAGCATGTGAAGGGATACGTCCCGGTATACGACACCCCGCGGTGACCCCGCGGTTGGCTTCCGTGACCAGCGGGATCGGCGCAGGGGCGTTCATCGTGGCCCCTCCGACTTTCCCGTTCAGCCCATGGTCTTGGCGCCGTCCAGGGACTCGCGAATGATGTCGGCGTGCCCGGCGTGCTGCGCGGTCTCGGCGATGACGTGCAGCAGCACCTGACGGGCCGACCAGCGTACGCCGGACTCGAACCACGGCGCCTTCGGCAGCGGCTGGGTCGCGTCCAGGTCGGGCAGGGTGGCGATCAGCTCGTCGGTCCGGTGGGCCACCGCCGCGTACTCGGCCAGCACGCCGGCCAGCGTCTCGCCGGGCAGCAGCCGGAACTGGTCAGCCCGCTCGGCGAAGTCGGCCTCGGTCATGGCGGTGAAGTCGGGCATGGCCGACGGGCCGTTCAGGATGAAGTCCGCCCAGCTCCGCTCCACCGCGGTGACGTGCTTGACCAGGCCGCCCAGGCACAGTTCGCTGACGGTGGTTCGCAGCCCGGCCTGCTCGTCGGTGAGGTCGCGGGTGGTGAAGCGCAGGAAGTGCCGGTGCTTGCTCAGCGTCCGCAGCAGGTCGGCGCGCTCGCCGGTGAGGGTCGCCGACTCGCTCAGGGTCTCGGTCATGATCTCCGCCTTCGGTTGGTCCCGTGTTCCTCGGTCACAACGACGGTAGGAGCCATAGCGGACAGTTTCTGTCCTGAATTCCGGGAGAATCGGAGACATGGCGAACACCAGCACCCGGACACTGCGACTGCTGTCCCTACTGCAGACCCACCGCTACTGGCCGGGCACCGAACTGGCCGACCGGCTCGGTGTCTCGGTCCGCACTCTGCGCCGGGACGTCGACCGGCTGCGCGAGCTCGGCTACCCGGTGGAGGCGCAGCGCGGCGTCGACGGCGGCTACCAGCTCGCCGCGGGCGCCGCGCTGCCGCCCCTGGTGATCGACGACGATGAGGCGGTCGCCCTGGCCGTCGGGTTGCACACCGCCGCGGAGGGCGCGGTGGAGGGCATCGCCGAGTCCTCGGTCCGGGTGCTGGCCAAGGTGGTGCAGGTGATGCCCACCCGGCTGCGTCGCCGGGTCGAGGCGCTGCGCGCGATGACCGTACCCGCTGGCTGGGGCAGCCCGGCCCGGGCGGGCGTCGACCCGGGCGTGCTCACCACACTCGCACTGACCTGCCGGGACAGCGAACAGCTGCGCTTCGGCTACACCGCCGCCAACGGCCACCGCACCGACCGGCAGGTCGAGCCGCACCGGCTGGTCCGCCTCGATCGCCGCTGGTATCTGGTCGCGTACGACCTCACCCGGCACGACTGGCGCAGCTTCCGGGTCGACCGGCTCACTGCGCCGGAGGGCACCGGCGCTCCGTTCCGCCCGCGCACCCTGCCCGCCGCCGACGCCGCCGAGTTCGTCCGCGCCTCGATCGGCAACCTGCCCCGCCCGTACCGGGTGACGGCCCTGGTGCACGCCCCGGCCGCGACCGTACTGGAACGGATCGGGCGGTGGAGCACGGTCGAGGAGGTGGACGCCGAACACTGCCGGGTCCGCATGACCACCGACTCCCTGGACTGGCCGACCCTGGCCCTGGGCGCTCTCGGCGCCGAGTTCCGCATACTCGAACCGGTCGAACTGGTCGACCAACTCCGCGACTGGGCAGACCGGTTCGACCGGGCGGTACGGGGCTGACAGTTCAACCGCTGAGACGCTCCTGCCGCCAGCGACCGGCGGCGCGGACGATCTCGTCGCCGGTGCGATGCGGCATCAGGTGGCAGAGGTGCGGCGGCCGGTTCGGCGGTCGGCGCCGCGGGCGCCGGTACCGGCGGCGCCACCCGTGGCCCCGCCGGCCGCCGCCCGTCGGCCGGATCCACGGGCGGCCTTGCCGGAGGCGGTGCCGGTCGCCTTACCGGCCGCGGACTGGCGGTCGGCGCCGCGGCCGCCCGCGCCGACGGCACCGCCCGTGGCCCCGCCGGACCCCGCCCGGCGGGCAGCACCGCGCCGGCGGGGCGCGGCGGTGCCGGCTGCGGCTGTCCCCCCGGCCCGGCGGTCCGAGCCACGGCTCCCCG
>NZ_JBSGBN010000090.1:0-40089 GCF_053601275.1 Streptomyces sp. NPDC004752
CTCCCCGACCGGCCGCGACCGTGTTCCGCATCGGGCACTGAGCACCTCCTGAAGGAGAGATCACGGACATTCCCACGACGGTGGAGCCCGCGGGGGCGAGCGTCGTCGTCATCGGATACAACGACGCCGCCCATGTGCCGGACGCGGTCCGGTCGGCACTCGCACAAGGGTCCGCCGTCCGGCAGGTCGTGGCCGTGGACGACTGCTCCACGGACGGCAGTCCGGATGTGCTGGCGCGGCTGGCCGCCGGTGATCCCCGGCTGACGGTGGTGCGTCGGGAGGTGAACAGCGGGGGGTGCGGCAGCCCCCGCAACGACGGCCTGGACGCGGTGACATCCCCATACGTGATGTTCCTGGACAGCGACGACGTGCTGCCCGCCGGCGCGGCGGCCGCGCTGCTCGCGGCGGCCACGGACGCGAACGCCGAGGTGGCGGGCGGTCTGTGCGTGCGCCGCGAACTCCCGTCCGGACGCGAACACCCCTGGCAGGCGTCCCTGTACGCGGCGCACGCCGTCGTCGCCCACCCCGCCCGGCGCCCGCGTCTCGTCCACGACACGCTCTGCGTCAATAAGCTCTACCGCACCCGTTTCCTGCGCGAGCACGGCATCCGGTTCCCCGAAGGCCGCTTCCTCTACGAGGACTTCGTGTTCACCGCGCGCGTGCTGGCCGCCGCGCCACGCATCGCCCTGGTGCCCGACCCGGTGTACGTGTGGCAGGTGCGGCGCGCCGCCGACCGGCTGTCGCTCTCCCTCGACCGGGCGGACATCGGCAACTGGCGGGCACGCACGCGTGCCTGCACGCTGGCCCACGACATCCTGCTGGGCGCCGGGCAGCAGGAGCTGGCACGGGCGGCCCGGACCAAGTTCCTCGACCACGAACTGCGCATGTACGCGCGCGAACTGGAGTTGCGCGACCCGTCCTACCGGCGCGCGTGGTGGGCGCACACCCGGGCGTACCTGGAGCACTGCGACCTGGCCGGCCGGGAGCGCGAGCCGACCTCGCCCGGCCGGCTGCTCGCACGGGTCGTCCTGGAGTCCCCGCAACCGCGTGACCTGGGCCGCCTCAAGGAACTCGCCGCCCGTCCGGCCCGGTTGTGCCCGCCGTACGCCCGCACCCCGGACGGCACCCCCGTCTGGTCCGACGACCTGCCCGGGATCACCCTCACCCCACTCCTGACCCGGCCCACCCACCTTCTCCCGCTCGCCGTAAACGCGGAACTGCGTCCACGCGCGCGTGCCACGCTGCTGCGGCTGCGCCTGCACGAGCTATACGGGCGGGTGGTGCGGGCGGGTCCCGCGGAGGTGGCGGTGGAGTGGCGGTCCCGGGTGGACGGGCGCCCGGCCCAGCGCCGCACCGCCGCCCTCACGCCCGCGCCCGACGGCAGTTGGTCGGCCGTCGTGCCCGTCGACCCGGCCGGGCTGGGCGCGGGCACCTGGGATCTGCGACTGCGCGTCCGCTTCGCCGACGGGGCGCACCGCGACATGACCGCGCACGCGGTCACGGGCGCCGGGCTGCTGCGCCGCCGCGCCCTGCCGAGCGCCCGGCACGGCGTGCTGCTCGTCCACCCGTACGCCACCCACTCCGGCGCACTCGCACTGCGGGTCGCGCCCGGCGCACGCGGAGCGCTGTCGGTCGCCCGAGGCCGACTGCGCCGCCTGCTTTCCCTGCTGCACTCGCTTCGCCTGTTTCCGGCGGATGTGCCTCGGCGTTCACACCGCCTGCGCCGACGACACCATCGCCCCGACCCCGACCGCCCCTGAAGCCCTCCACCTGCTCAGCACCACCGCCCGACCCACCGCGCACACCACCCCGCCGCGGCCCGCCATCCCCACCGCGGCCTGCCTCCACCACCGCCCGGCCCGCCGCGCACACCAACCCCCACCGTGGACGCCACCCCCGCCACGCATGCCGCCTGCACCGCGGCCCGAACGCCCAGCGCGACGGTCGGCCCGGCGGCGCGGTCGCGTTCACAGCGCCCGGAGGGCCTCCGCGGTGGCTCGGGTCAGGGACGGCAGATAGCCCTTGGAAAGTTTCGGGCTGCGGATGACCACCGAACGCCAGTACAGCGGGCCGGAGATCAGGTCGAGGGCCAGTTCGCGGTCGACCCCGGACCGGATCTCGCCGCGCTGTTCGGCCGCGGAGAGGATCGTGCTGGCGACACCCTCCTGCCCCTCCCGCAGCGCCTTCTGCATGGCCTCGGCGATCTCCGGGTTGCGCGCGGCCTCGGCCTGGAGGTCCGGGATGATCTGCGAGGCCACGGGGTGGCGCAGGGCGCGGGAGGTGACCTCGTACAGCAGCCGGAGGTCGCCCTCCAGACTCCCGGTGTCCGGCGCCGGCAGTCCCATCACCGCGACCGCGGAGACCACGTCGAGGACCAGGTGCAGCTTGGACCGCCAGCGGCGGTAGACGGCAGTCTTGCCGACGCCCGCGCGGCGCGCGATGCCCTCGATGGACATCCGGGCGTATCCGACGGACGCGAGTTCCGCGAAGACGGAGGCGCGGATGGCCTCGGTCACATCCTCCCTCAGCACGGCGGCCCCGGCGGGCGTCCGTCGGCGGGGCCGCGTGCCGGGCTCGTCGGCATTCGTCGTCATGGCGTCCAGCATAGGGCGTTACGACGAAACGGTTGCGTTCCGACGTCCAAACGTCCTACGCTCGCGTTGCGACGATACGGTGCCGTCCCGACGTAAGAGAACGTGAAGAGAAGTGCAAGGAAACGCGGAGGGCCGGACCGCCGCCCGGACGCACCACCCCCCTCCCCCGAGCGAAAGCAGCGGATGTGAGCCAGGTACTCCACACACCGCCCCCGACGACGGCCCCGGCCGACGACGACCCAGCGGCGCTCGCCGCCCGGCACGGGCTCTCGGTCAGCGGCGCCCGCCCCACCCTGCCCGAGTACGTCCGCCGACTGTGGGCACGGCGCCACTTCATCGCCGCCTTCGCCACCGCCAAACTCACCGCGCAGTACAGCCAGGCGAAGCTCGGCCAGCTCTGGCAGGTCATGAACCCGCTGCTCAACGCGGCGGTCTACTACTTCATCTTCGGTGTGCTGCTCGGCACCAAGCACGGCGTGCCGGACTACATCCCGTTCCTGGTCACGGGCGTGTTCATCTGGACCTTCACGCAGAGTTCGATCATGTCGGGCACCCGGGCGATCTCCGGCAACCTCGGCCTCGTCCGCGCCCTGCACTTCCCCCGGGCCGCGCTGCCGATCTCCTTCTGTCTCCAGCAGCTCCAGCAGTTGCTGTTCTCGATGGCCGCGCTGGTCGTCATCCTGCTGTGCTTCGGCGTGCCGGTCGCCGCCTCCTGGCTGCTGGCGGTGCCCGCGCTCGTTCTGCAGTTCACCTTCAACGCCGGCGTGTCGATGATCATGGCCCGGATGGGCGCGAAGACCCCGGACATCGCCCAGCTGATGCCGTTCGTGCTGCGGACCTGGATGTATGTCTCCGGCGTCATGTGGAGCCTCGACCAGCTGGCCGCGAAGAGCGACCTGCCGCGGGCGGTGGTCGTCCTGCTGGAGGCCAACCCGGCCGCCGTCTACATCGACCTCATGCGGTTCGCGCTGATCGACAGCTTCAGCGCGAGCCAGCTGCCCCCGCACGTCTGGGTGCTGGCGATCGGCTGGGCGCTGCTCGCCGGCGTCGGCGGCTTCATCTACTTCTGGAAGGCTGAGGAGACCTACGGCCGTGGCTGAGAACGTGAACTCCAGCATCCCCACCGTCGTCGCCGACCGCGTCGACATCGTCTACCGGGTCAACGGCACCGGCGCCGGCCGCGGCACCGCGACCGCCGCCCTCAACCGCATGCTGCGCCGCAAGAAGGCCGAGAAGGCGGCCGGCGTGCGCACGGTGCACGCGGTCAGAAACGTCTCGTTCGTCGCGTACAAGGGCGAGGCCATCGGGCTGATCGGCACCAACGGCTCCGGCAAGTCGACGCTGCTGAAGGCCGTCGCCGGCCTGCTCCCGGTGGAGAACGGCCATATCTACACCGACGGCCAGCCCTCCCTGCTCGGCGTCAACGCGGCCCTGATGAACGATCTGACGGGCGAGCGCAACATCTTCCTCGGCGGCCTCGCCATGGGCATGTCGCGCGAGCAGATCAAGGAGCGCTACCAGCAGATCGTCGACTTCTCCGGCATCAACGAGAAGGGCGACTTCATCACCCTCCCGATGCGCACCTACTCCTCCGGTATGGCGGCCCGGCTGCGCTTCTCCATCGCCGCGGCCAAGGACCACGACGTCCTGCTGATCGACGAGGCGCTGGCGACCGGCGACCGGTCCTTCCAGAAGCGCTCCGAGGCGCGCATCCGCGAGCTGCGCGAGCACGCGGGCACGGTGTTCCTGGTCAGCCACAACAACAAGTCGATCCGCGACACCTGCGAGCGGGTCCTGTGGCTGGAGCGCGGCGAGCTGCGGATGGACGGGCCGACGGAGGAGGTCATGAAGGAGTACGAGGCGTTCACCGGCGACCGGGCCCCCAAGAAACCGGCCGCTCCGAAGCCGCAGCAGAAGGCGGCGGTACCGGCGCAGGACAAGAAGATCGCCCTGCCTTCCTGACCACGGCCGGCGCAACCCGGGCCGCCCCCTTCTTCCGATCGGTGTCACTATGACCTGAAAGGTGCGGCCTGGAGACGACGAGGCGAAGGAGTCCACCCGATGCCCGAGCTGAGCGTCATCGTCCACGGCCCCGACGCCCGGGGTCACTTGGCCGAACTGCTCGACTCCCTGGCCGCACACCCCCTGCCGGACGCCGAGGTGATCGTGGCCGCGGTCGGCGACTGGGCCCGGGAGACGGCCGAGGGGCACGCCGCCGAGACGGTGGTGGTGCCCCTGCCGGACGGCACGGGCGACGCGGCGGCCCGGGCGGCGGGGGCCGCGCGGGCGACCGGCCGCTGGCTGCACTTCGTGCCCGCCGCGGACGGCCTGCCCGCGGGGGCCGTACGCACGGTCGCCAAGCGCGTCGCGGAACTCCCGGACACCGTGGACGTGCTGCTCCTCGACCATGTCCGCAGCACCTGGCGGACCGCCGGCACCCGCCCGGTGGGCGGCCGGCTGCTGGCCCGGGTCGGCCGCGCCGAACCGGCCCTCGACGATGCCGCGGACCTGCTGCGGCTCACCCCGCTGCTCGGCACCCGCGTCCTGCGCGCCGACTTCTGGCGGACCGGCTTCCGGCGGGCCCACGAGGAGCGGCTCACCGCGGACGACGCGGCGTACACCGCGTACGCCGCGCTGCTGGCGGCGCGCCGCGTCGCCTGCCTGAACCAGGTCGGGTACGAGCACCGCGTGCCGCGCCCCGAGAGCCTGCCGCCCGTCACCGCCGAGCAGCGCTACGCCCTCGTCGACCGCTACGAGGCGCTCCTCACGCTCGCCCAGGACCGCCCCGCCGCCCGCGCGGTCCTCTACGACGTCATGGTCCGCGACCTGCTGCGCACCTTCGCCCGGGAGGACATGCCGGAGCCGGTGGCCCGGGAGTTCTTCCGCCGGGCCTCCCTCGCGGCCGTCCGCCGCCGCCCGCCGGGCCACCGCCGCCCGGGCGGCCTCGAAGGCGTACGCCGCGGCCTCCTCGAAGAGGGCGCGTACACCAGGTACCGCGCCTTCCAGGCCGCCAACCGCAGCCGCCGGGCGGCCCGTTCGGCGGTGCGGGCCCGTAAGCGCCGGCTGGGCGCGAAGCTCCGTGACCAGCAGTACCGCCGGGCCCTCGGCCGTCGGGTGGACCCCGACCTCGCGGTCTTCTCCGCCTACTGGGGCCGCTCGGTCGCCTGCAACCCGGCCGCCATCGCCGCCGAACTGGCCCGACGCGCCCCATGGATCCATCCGGTGTGGGTGGTGACGAAGGGCAACGCCCCGCTGCTGCCGCCCGGCACCGACCACGTACTCCCCGGCACCCGCCGTTACTGGGAGGTGCTGGCCACGGCCAAGTACCTGACCAGCAACGTCAATTTCCCCGACGCGGTGGTCAAACGCCCGGACGCGATCCACCTCCAGACCCACCACGGCACCCCGCTCAAGCGGATGGGCCTGGACCAGCTGCGGCACCCGACCGCCGCCCAGGGCATGGACTTCGCCGCCCTGCTGGCCCGCGTCGACAAGTGGGACTACAGCGTCTCGGCCAACGGCCACTCCACCCGCATGTGGGAGCGCGCCTACCCGTCCCGCTACACCTCCCTGGACTACGGCTATCCGCGCAACGACGTCTACTACCGCGCCCGCGCCGCCGACGTCCGCGCGGTCCGCGACCGCCTGGGCATCGCCCCCGGCCGGACCGCCGTCCTCTACGCCCCCACCCACCGCGACTACGAGGCCGGCTGGACCCCCCGGCTCGACCTCGCCGCCCTCGCCGACCGGCTCGGCGACGACACGGTGCTGCTGGTGCGCGCCCACTACTTCTACGACACGGCCGCCGCCCTGACCGGTCTGCGCCGCACCGGCCGGATCATCGACGTCTCCTCCTACGACCCCGTCGAGGAGCTGTGCCTCGCCGCCGACGCGCTCGTCACGGACTACTCGTCGATCATGTTCGACTACGCCAACCTCGACCGCCCGATCGTGATCTACGCCGACGACTGGGAGACCTACGCCACCACCCGCGGCGTCTACTTCGATCTGATGGCCGAGGCACCGGGCCCGGTGGCCCGCACCCAGGAGGACCTGGCGGAGGTGTTCGCCTCGGGCGCATGGCGGGACGAGGCCGCGGCGAAGGCACGGGCCGTCTTCCGGCGCCGCTTCTGCGAGTACGACGACGGGCACGCCGCCGAACGCGTCGTCCGCCGGGTGTTCCTGGGCGAGAGCGAGCAGGCGCTGCCCCCGGTGGTCCCGGTGGCGGGCCGCACCCCGGCTCCGAGCCCCGAGGAGGCAACGGCATGACCCCCGACGTCACGGTCACGGTGATCGTCTACAACGACGCGGCACGGCTTCCGAGAGCGGTGGCCTCGCTGCGCCAGCAGACCCACGCCGATATCGAGATCATCATCAGCGACGACCACTCCACCGACGAAACCCCGTTCGTGGCACGCGCGCTCGCCGCGCGGGACGACCGCATCCGCTACCTGCGGCTGGACCGCAACAGCGGCGGATGCAGCGCCCCGCGCAACCGGGCCCTCGATGCCGCCCGGGCGCCGTATCTGATGTTCCTGGACAGCGACGACGAACTCCCGGCGAACGCGGTCGAGTTGCTGCTGGCCGCGCACCGCGAACGCGAGATCGACTTCGCGATGGGCGCGGTGCGCCGGATACGGGTGGACGGCGGCCGCCGCTCGATATGGATGCCGCATCTGGTGGCCGAACGCCGCACGCTCACAGGCATCGAGGACGACCCGCGCCTGTTCTTCGAGCATCTGTCGACGAGCAAGATGTACGCCCGGACCTTCCTGGACCGGCACGACCTGCGCTTCCCGGAGGGCATCCACTACGAGGACCAGCTGTTCTCGGCGCAGGCGTACTGCCTGGCGAAGGCGTTCACGATCATTCCGGAGCCGGTGTACCTCTGGTACACAGCGCCGTACGCGGCGGCCGACTCGGCGTCCATCTCCAACCAGCGGCACCGGCTGGACAACGTCCGCGACCGCATCCATGTGCAACGCCTGATCGACGCCTTCCTGACGGACAGCGGCCATGCGGCGCTGCGCGAGGACAAGGACTACAAGTTCCTCAAGCACGACTTCCGGATGTACGCCGGTGATCTGCCCTACCGGGACGAGGAGTGGCTGCGGGACTTCGCGGAGATCACCGTCCCGTATGTCTCGACGCTCGCCCCCGGCGCCTTCGCCCGGCTGCCCCGCCCGGAACGGGTGGTCCTCCAACTGGTCCGCGAGGGCCGGCTGTCCGAGGCGCGGCTCGCGGCGCGCGGTCTGGGGCACTCGGTTGCCCCGCGACAGGTGACGGCGGACCCGGCGGGCGGCGGCACCTACTGGGGCGAGCGAATCCCGACCGCCGGCTGGTCCCGGCGCGAACTGGACGTCACCGACCTGGAGTTGGACACCCGCCCGATCCCGAGTGCCCAGTTCCGGCACGAGATAACGGAGGTGACGCCCGCACCGGGTGCCGGTCTGAACCTGCGGATCCGCACCTACGACCCCGGGCTGCGGCTTCCGGTCGGCCCGCAGCGGGCGGCCCTGCTGCTGGCCCCCGGCCGACGCCGTCTTGCGGCCCCGTTCCGGCTCACCCCGGTCCGCCCGGGCGTCTTCGAGGGCCGGGTCCGGCTGGACCTGGCGACGGCGCCCGTCCCGCTGCACGGATTCGCCGGCGTCCGCCACCCGGTGCTGCGCATCGAGCACCAAGGACTGACCCATACGTCCCTGCTGCTGGCCCCGCTGTCCTTCCCCGCCCTGACCACCCGCGTCGGCTACCATCGCGGCGCCGCCCCGCACGACCTCACCGTCGAACCGGAGGGCCGCAACCCCGGGCGGCTACAGATCCGTTGGCGCCCGGCGGGCCTGACGGACCGTCTGACCCGGCCGCTGGTACGACGGTTGGACCGACCTGGACTGCGCCGGGCGGTCCGGCTGCTGGCGAGCATGCGCACCTGACGCGCCCCCTTCCCTGGGCACACGACGTACGCACCCGCCGCCCGGCGCGCCCTTTCCCCGGGCACACGGCGATCCACATCGGCCGCTCAACGCACCGCGTACAGCACCTGACCGCCCGGCCCCTCGGCCACCTTCCGCAGCCCCGGGCCCCGCACGCCGGCCACCCGATCCACCACCCACCGCACCCCGTACTCCCGCACGATCCCCCTCCGAACACCATCCGAGGTCCCGGCGGCGAAGTAGCGGCGCACGGCCTCCTCCCGCCGCCCGGCGTCGGGCAGGAACACATCGGGGTACCCGGGCGCGACCGTGTACGCCCCGTACGCCGGGATCTGCCGCGCCGGGACGGTACGCGCCATGACGACGTCCCCGTACTTCACCCACGGGGTGATCCACTGATAGCCCGTCCAGGGCGCCCGGTACTTCGCCGCGACCACCCCGGGCAGCGCCGCCCGCCCCGTCACGTACCCCACGGTCCCCACCTGGGCCCAGGCCCCCACCAGCAGCGCGGCGCCGAGCAGGCACGCCCATGCCGTCCGCACGGCCCGCCGCCCGGCCGAGACCGCTTCGAGGGCCGCCGCGAGCTGCGCCGGGATCAACGCGGCCGGCAGCGCCCGGCCCCACGCGTAGTGCCCGCTCACCCCGCCCGCCGCGAACACCACCGTCCCCAGCACGAAGAAGATCGCCAAGGGGTCCCGCCGGTCCCGCCGCCAGCGCGGCACCAGCGCCGCCACCCCGAGCAGCACCAGTGCCAACCGGCCCGGCAGATGCTGGTAGAGCGGCCGGTGGATGGCCTCCAGATCGGCACCGGCCGAGAACAGCGCGAAGAAGTCGTAGTACGGCCATACCCACAGCACCGCCGGCCCCAGCAGCACCGCCGCGCCCAGCCGGGCCAGCAGCTCCCGCCCCGGCCGCGCGGCGACGACGACGGCGAGCGCCCCGAGCGAGGCCACCACCCCGGAGAACTGGTGGACCAGCAGGATCAGCGCCCACAGCGCCCCGAGCCCGAGCCACGCCCCCCACCCGGCGTCCGCGCGGAGCGCCCGCGTCAGCCACGCCCAGAAGTGGAAGGACAGCCCGAGCGCGCACACGCTCGGATACGACACCGTCAGCGCGAGGGAGTTCAGCCCGAGGAAGCCGCTCCAGTTGAGCGGCAGCGGCCCCCACAGGAACAGCAGGCACAGCACGGCGAGGGCGGGCGCCGCCGGATGGCCGCTCAGCGTGCGTACATACCGCCATACGCCCGTGACCAGCAGGGCCAGTCCGGCGAGCGCGCCGATGCGCAGCACGACGAACACCGACAGGCCGGTGGCCTTGGCGACGACGCCCAGCACCAGCGTCCACGGCGAGTAGTAGGGGCTCGGTGTGTCCGCGTCGACCAGCGGATTGCCCGGGTGCAGCAGACTGTGCCGGAGCCGTTCCACGGTCGCCGCGTGCATGCCGAGATCGCCCGCCCAGGGCAGGCGGACGATCACGAGGAGCAGGAGCACGAGGACGAGCGCGACGAGCGCGGCGGCGGCCCCCGGCAGGACCCGGCCAGCCGTCACCGTGCCGGCGCTAGGACGCGCGGCGCGCATCCTGCTGGAACACCCAGGTGCGGTAGACGAGGAAGCGGAAGGCGGAGGCGAGGACGATCGACAGCGCCTTGACGGCATTCGATGCGAGCGGACCGTGCAGCCCGAGGCCGTGATATCCGATCCAGAACAGGCCGCTTTCCATGACCACACCGAGCCCGCTGAAAACGAAGAACAGTGCGAATTGCCGACGGGTGCGCCGCGCCCGGTCCCGATAGGTGAAATAGCGGAATCCGATGTAATTCGTGGCCATGGCGATACAGCTGGCCAGCACCGTCGCGGTCATCGCAGGTCGGCCCAGGCCGTGCAGCAGCAGATTGAAGACCAGGAAATTGACCAGGACACCGCTGCCGCCGACGATCCCGAATTTCACGACTTCGAGCACGACGCGCGCGACCGGCCGAGCGGGGGCGGAGGCGGGGGCAGGAACGGCGGCGACGGCCGTTGCCGGACGGGCTTCGGTGAGATTCGCTGTCACACCGCAGACCATATCCGACACATCCCGATTAGCAGGAAACGGTAAATTCACCGCGCGGTTTTGACCAGGTGTCGGCAAGAAAGGACGAGGTGTCGGCAAGAAAACAGGGCGCCCCGGACCGGCCGAGGCCCGGGGCGCCCTGTGCGCCGTACGACGGTGCGGGCGACGCCTGCTACGAGTGCGTGCGCAGCAGCGTCCGCATCGTCCGCATCGCCACCGACAGGTTGGCGAGGTCGAAGGAGTCCGAACCGCGGATCTCCTCCAGGGTGGTGCGGGCCCGGCTCAGGATCGCCGCGTTCTTCTGATCCCAGGCCGAGAACCGCTGCTCGGGCGTCGAGGTGCCGTTGCCGACGGCCAGGACGTCCGCGGTGAGCGCCGCGTGCGCCGCGTACAGGTCCTCACGGATGGAGGCGCGGGCCATGGACTGCCAGCGGTCCGCGCGCGGCAGCTCGATGATCCGGTCCATCAGCTGGGTGATGGCGAGGCGGTCGGCGAGGTCGTAGTACACCTCGGCGACATCCAGCGGCTCCCGGCTCATGCGGTCGGCCACGGACACGATGTCGAGCGTCGGGAACGCGGAGGAGAATCCGGCCACCCGGGTCGCCAGCTCGTCCGGGACGCCCGCGCCGGTCAGCTCGTCGTAGATGTGCTGGTACCACTCCAGGTCCGCGCCGCGCAGCAGCTTCGGCAGCTGCTGCCAGACCTGCTCGACCCGCTCGGCGAAGAAGGCGACGGTCTCGGCGAGCTGGAGCGGCTGCGGCCGGTTGTTCAGCAGCCAGCGCGTGCCGCGCTCGACGAGACGGCGCGAGTGCAGCCGGATCCGGGTCTGCACGGCGGCCTCGACCTTGTTGTCCAGGTCCTCCACCGCGTCCCACACGGGCGCCGACCGGAAGATCGCACGGGCCGCGGTCTGCGCCCGGACGATCTCCTCCAGCGAGGCCCCGGTCTCCTCCCGCAGCCGGTGCAGATAGGTCGTACCGCCCGTGTTGACCGTGTCGTTGACCAGGACGGTCGTGGTGATCTCACGGCGCAGCGGGTGGCGGCCGATCCGCTCCGGGAACTGCTCGCGCAGCGCCTTCGGGAAGTAGGCGTCCAGCAGGCTGCGCAGATACGGGTCGTCCGGCAGCGAGGTGTGCAGCAGTTCCTCGGCGACCGTGATCTTCGTGTACGCCAGCAGGACGGCCGTCTCCGGGCCGGTCAGGCCCTGTCCCTGGGTCAGCCGCTCACGGATCTGCCGGTCGGCCGGCAGGAACTCCAGCGCCCGGTCGAGGTGGCCCGCGCGCACCAGATGGCGGATGAACCGCTGCTGGGCATGGAGCATGTCCTTGGACTGGGCCAGCGCGTTGGCGATCGCCGTGTTCTGCGCGTAGTTGTTGCGCAGCACCAGGGCGCCGACCTCGTCGGTCATCTCGGCGAGCAGCCTGTTGCGCTGCTTGACCGTCATGTCGCCGTCCGTGACCAGGCCGTTGAGCAGGATCTTGATGTTCACCTCGTGGTCCGAGGTGTCCACGCCGGCGCTGTTGTCGATCGCGTCGGTGTTGATCTTGCCGCCGTGCGTGGCGAACTCGATCCGGCCCAGCTGGGTCAGGCCCAGATTGCCGCCCTCGCCGACGACCTTGACCCGCAGGTCCTGGCCGTCCACCCGGATGGCGTCGTTGGCCTTGTCGCCGACATCGCCGTTGGACTCGCCGCTCGACTTGACGTACGTGCCGATGCCGCCGTTCCACAGCAGGTCGACCGGTGCCTTCAGGACCGCCTTCATCAGGTCGGCCGGGGTCAGCTTGCTGACACCGGGCTCGATGCCCAGGACCTCGCGGATGCGCGCGTTGACGGGGATCGCCTTGGCGGTTCGGGGGAAGATCCCGCCGCCCGCCGACAGCAGTTCGGTGTTGTAGTCGGCCCAGCTGGAGCGGGGCAGCTCGAACAGTCGGCTCCGCTCGGCGTAGGAGACGGCCGCGTCCGGCTCCGGGTCGATGAAGATGTGCCGGTGGTCGAAGGCGGCGACCAGCCGGATGTGCTCGCTCAGCAGCATGCCGTTGCCGAACACGTCACCGGACATGTCGCCGATGCCGACGACCGTGAAGTCCTCCGCCTGCGTGTTCACGCCCAGCTCGCGGAAGTGCCGCTTCACCGACTCCCAGGCGCCGCGGGCGGTGATGCCCATGCCCTTGTGGTCGTAGCCCGCGCTGCCGCCGGAGGCGAAGGCGTCACCGAGCCAGAAGTCGTACGACTGGGCGACCTCGTTGGCGATGTCGGAGAACGTCGCCGTGCCCTTGTCGGCCGCGACCACCAGATAGGTGTCGTCCCCGTCGTGCCGCACGACGTCCGCCGGGGGCACGACCTCGCCCGCGACCATGTTGTCGGTGATGTCGAGCAGCGCCGAGATGAACGTCTTGTAGCTGGCGATGCCCTCGGCCAGCCACGCGTCCCGGTCCACGCTCGGGTCGGGCAGCTGCTTGGCGACGAAGCCGCCCTTGGCGCCCACCGGCACGATGACGGTGTTCTTCACCATCTGCGCCTTGACCAGACCGAGGATCTCGGTGCGGAAGTCCTCACGCCGGTCGGACCAGCGCAGACCGCCGCGCGCGACCTTGCCGAAACGCAGGTGCACGCCCTCGACCCGCGGCGAGTACACCCAGATCTCGTACGCCGGGCGCGGCGCCGGCAGGTCCGGGATGGCCTGCGGGTCGAACTTCATGGACACGTAGTCGTGCGGTCGGCCCCGGTCCGCGTCCTGGAAGAAGTTCGTGCGCAGCGTCGCCTTGATGACGGTGAGGAACGAGCGCAGGATGCGGTCCTCGTCGAGGCTCGCCACCTGGTCGAGGGCGGCCTCGACCTCTTCGAGCAGGGCGTCGACGAGTTCACGTCCGGCGCGCTGCCGCTCCGGCGCCATCCGGGCCTCGAAGAGCGAGACGAGCAGCCGGGTGGTGTGGACGTTCGTTCGGAGGGTGCCCTCCATGTAGTCCTGGCTGAAGGTGGAGCCGGCCTGCCGCAGGTACTTGGCGTACGCGCGCAGCACCGTCGCCTGCCGCCAGGTCAGCCCGGCGCCCAGGACCAGGGCGTTGAAGCCGTCGTTCTCCGCCTTGCCGGTCCAGGTCGCGGCGAACGCGTCCTGGAAGCGCTCGCGGCCGTCTTCGCCCAGGTAGTCGCCGTTGACGCCGCCCAGCGACTTGGGGATGCGCAGGCCGAAGTCGTAGATCCAGGAGGTGCTCCGGTCCGAGCAGCGCAGCTCGTACGGCCGCTCGTCGATGACCTCGACGCCGAGCCGGTTGAGCACCGGCAGCACCGCGGACAGCGAGATCGCGGCGCCCTTGCGGTAGATCTTGAACCGGCGCTCGTCGGGGGCGGCCCCGACCGGCTCGTAGAGGCTGAGCGAGAAGTCGTTGCCCGCCTCGTCGCTGAGCCGCTCCAGGTGGACCAGGTCGGCGACCGCCGCGCGCGGGGTGTGGTCGGCCTTGTAGCCCTCGGGGAAGGCGTTGTTGTAGCGGCGCAGCAGCTCGGCGGCGCGTTCCTCGCCGCATTCGGCGTTCAGCGCCTCGGCGAACCCGTCGGCCCAGGAGCGTGCGGCCTCGACGAGCCGGGCCTCGATCCGGTCCCGGTCCGTGTCCGACAGCTCGGGCAGCTCGGTGCCCGGCGGGACCCGGACGACGAAGTGCAGCCTGGAGAGAATCGATTCGGTGTTCCAGGCGGTGAAGTCGACGCTGGTGCCGCCCAGCTCCTCCTTGAGGATGTCGATGATCCGCAGCCGGACGCCGGTGGTGTAGCGGTCGCGGGGGAGGTAGACGAGGGCGGAGTAGTAACGCCCGTACTCGTCCTGGCGGAGATAGAGGCGCAGCCGTCGGCGTTCCTGCAGATACAGCACGGAGGTGGCGATGGAGCGCAGCTCGTCGACGGGCGTCTGGAACAGCTCGTCCCGCGGGTAGGTCTCCAGGATCTGCAGCAGGTCACGGCCGTCGTGGCTGTTGGGCGAGAACCCGGCGCCGCGGAGCACCTCGTCCACCTTGCGCCGGATGACGGGCACGCGGCGCACGGACTCGGTGTAGGCGGCCGAGGAGAACAGGCCCAGGAAGCGGCGCTCCCCGACGACATTGCCGTCCTTGTCGAACTTCTTGACGCCGACATAGTCGAGATACGACGGCCGGTGCACGGTGGCCCGGCTGTTGGCCTTGGTCAGCACCAGCAGCTTGTGCTCGCGGGCCTTGGCCCGGGCGTCGGCCGGTAGCCGCTCGAAGGACGGGCTGACCGGGTGGGTCTCCGCGTCGGAGTGGTGCGGGTCGGAGCGCAGGATGCCGAGGCCGGTGCCGGGCACGGCGGCCAGGGAGTCGTCCCCGTGCAGCTGATACTCGCGGTAGCCGAGGAAGGTGAAGTGATCGGCGGCCAGCCAGCGCAGCAGCTCGCGGGCCTCCTGCACCTCGGGCCCGGGCAGATCGGCGGGGACCGGCTCCTCGGTCAGACCCTCGGCGATGCGCAGCGCCGCGTCCCGCATCTTCTCCCAGTCCTCGACGGCCTCACGGGCGTCGGACAGGACGCGCAGCAGATCGGCGGTGATCTGCTTCAGGTCGGCGCGGTCGGTCTCCCGGTCGATCTCGACGTGGATCCAGGACTCGATGTGCGCGTCGTGCGGGAGGTCGCCGGTGAGCGGGGTGGCCAGCAGCTCGATGAGCTTGCCGGTGAGGTCCCGCCGGACGACGAACTGCGGGTGGATGACGACGTGGATGCCGCGCCCCTGGCGGGTCAGCTCATTGGTGACGGAGTCGACGAGGAAGGGCATGTCGTCGGTGACGACTTCCACGACGGTGTGGCTGCAGGTCCACCCGTTCTCCTCGACGGTCGGGGTGTGGACCCGGACGTTGGCCGTGCCCTGGGGGCGGGTTTCGGCGAGTCGGTGGTGGGAGACCGCGGCTCCGAACACATCGACCGGGTCGCGGTCGCCGAGGTCCTCCGGGGCGGTGTGCAGGTAGTAGCGCTGGAGGAATGTGAGCACGGACTCGTGGTCCAACGTGCCCTCGTCCGTCGTCCCAGTCGGTAGGTGCCCCCCGACCGGGCTGTTCTCAGCTACCCGGGCGGCCCGTTCGAGCAGCTCGGCCTTGGCTTCGTCCAGCTTGGTCTGCATTGTCCTCTGGCTCCTGTCGCGCGCCGTTGCGTGACGTAGAAGGAAGTACGGTTTCTTCCCCTCCGGCGTAACGCCACGGCCCGGGGTGTCCGGTTCTCTCCGACGCTATGCCGCAAGGTGAGATGAAGGGGGGGTATTCGGCCAGTATCCACACGCCCGACGGGTGTGACGCTGCTCTCCGTCGCGCCGTGACCCGGGGTGTGTGTGGGGCCTCGGGGGTCCTTGTGCCCCGCTCCCGCCCGCGAGGACCAGCGACCGCCACCCGGTCACGGATGTCGTCCGTGTTCCTCGGGCGCAGGGCAGGGGCGACAACTGTGCCCCCGCGAGCTATCGCGCTGATCACGCCACAAGGCTATCGCTCCTCACCCCGGGCTCGTCATGAGCCGTATGTGTACAAAACCGAGGGTCAAAGTTTGACGTTCTGCACAGCATCGATCCGGCAGGCGGCCGCATATCCGCAGGTTCCCCACCACCCGCACGACACACGACACACACGCCCGCGGAGGGCGCCCGACGCCCGGTACCGGAGGGGGCGCCCGACGCCCGGTACCGGAGGCTGTCCGGCGCCTGCGGTCCGGCCCTTGGTCGCGAAGGCGGCCCAACGCCCGGTCGCGAAGGCGGCGCCCGGCGCCTGGTCACGGAGGGGGCCCGGCGCCCAGTCGCGAAGGCGGTCCGGCCGCACCGGCTCTGACCCAGCGAGGGGGCATCCGCCACGGTCCGGGCAGAACCCGGCGAAGGCCCATCGGACTCGACTCCGACTCGGCGGCGGTGTTCCCGCCCGGCCGGGCGGCCGAGCTCGCCGACCGGGACGGCGCAACCCGGACCCGGTGCAACCGTCCTGGCGGCGGCCCGGACGTCCCCGCGCCGCGCCGGGACTCGCCGGGGCGGCTGGTCTCCGCCCACGCCTGGCCGGACCGCTCCCGCTGGATGCGCGAGTTCCTGACCGTGCCGCGCGCCAAGGCCCCGGTGAGCTGAGCCCGCATTCCTTCGGTCGATTCAGTACGGAAGGCGGGGCCCGGGCCGCGGGCGACAACGCGCGGGCAAAGGCCGGCGGACCTCATCCGCGAGGTGTGGCCCAGAAGCTGCAGCGCGGGATCAAGGACCAGCGGCTCGGCTCGCACGTCACCATCACGGACCCCCGGGTGACCGGGAACCTGCGGGAGGCGACCGTCTCCTACACGGTGTAGCGGCAGGCCGCAGCGGCCGGACTGGAGAGCGCCAAGGGCATCCTGCGCTCCGAGGTCGGCCGCGCCGCCGCCGTGAAGTTCACGCCCACGCTCACCTTCGTCGCGGACGCGCTTGGCACGGGTCAGGCCGCCAGCCGCTCCGCCTCCGCCACAGCCTGGGCCAGTGTGTCCACCACGGGCGCGCCCGCGGCCTCCAGGCTGGCGCGGCTGTGCGAACCCCCGGTGTACAGCACTGCCCGCGCCCCCACGTGCCGCGCCGCCACCGCGTCGTCGGCGGCGTCCCCGATCACCACCGTGCGCTCCGGGTCCACACCGGTCAGCGCCTCCAGGTGCCGGACCATGTGCTCGGCCTTGCTGCCTCCGGAGGGGCCGGTCCGCCCCTCGACGCGTATGAAGTGCGTGTCGATCCCGAACCCGCGCACCAGCGGCACCAGTTCGTCGTGTCCGTACATGCTCAGCAGCGACTGACTGCCGCCCGCCGACCGCCAGCCCGCCAGCAGGTCCGCCGCCCCTTCGGTGAGCGAGCACCGGGCCCGGTGCTCGCTGTAGTACTGGTGGAAGACCACGTCCATGGCCTCCCACTCCGCCTCGGTCGGCAGCCGTCCCATCAGCCGCTCGTAGAACCTCGGCACCGGCACGCAGTACATCGCCCGGTACTGCTCCAGCGTGATCGGCTCCAGCCCCAGCTCGGCGGAGGCGGCGTTCGTGGCCCCGATGATCGCCTCGTTGTCGTGGAACAGCGTGCCGTTCCAGTCCCAGACGATGTGCGCGCTTACGTGCATCCCCATGCCGAAGAACGTACCCGCCGCCACTGACAATCGGGAGAACGGCGAGGTCACAGCCGGATACGGCCGCTATGCGAGCCCCACGAGAGCGGGGATCTCCTGCGTCGCGTACCAGAGCAGCTCGTGGTCCTCGGCCCCGTCCACGACGAACTGCGCGTCGTCGTCGCCGTCGTCCGCCGCCGGGAGCGCCGTGACCGCCGCGGCGACGTCCTGCTCCGCGTCGTCCGCGTCCGCGTGCACCGCCGCCGCCTTGGCCAGCGGCACCGGCCCGGTGACCCGCACCTCGCCCAGCGCGGCCGGATCGAGGCCGCGGTCCGGGTCGGGCATCGCCGCTCCGTCGGGCACGTCGACGGCGACCACGACCCGGCGCCGCGGCGCGCCCGGATCCGCCGCCAGCCGCCGCAGCGAGGCCAGCGCGGCCCGGTTCAGCGCCGCGTACTCCAGCTCCTCGATGTCGTCGGAGAGGTACCACTCGCGCAGCGCGGGCGTGACGGCGTACGCGACGAGCGGTCCGGCCCCCAACTCGCCCGTCCTGTGCGCCTCGGCGAGACCGGGGAGGGTCAGGGGGACGTAGACGCGCATGGTCGGCCGCTCTTTTCTGGTCAAAGACTCCGCTGGGACCCGGGGAAGGCGGTCCCGCACTCCCGGACGGCCTTCAGGATACGTGGAGGGTGTCCTCTTTCGGGTCCCCGCCCGGACCCTCTGACGCGTCCACCCGGCGCCCTCCAGGTCACCCGGCACCGCCCCGTCATCGCGGGATTTTCGCCCCTTCGTTCACTCGGACAGGTGAACTCCGCGCACCCGCGACGCGGACTCGCGCTTCCTTGCCCGGACCGCCCACGGCCCCGTACAAGATCCCCACCAGCAAGTTACTGCTCGGTATCCGCCGGGCCTGCAGAACGGGGACCCCCATGAACAAGGTCATGACCAGGACCGCCCAGCGTCGCCCGGGCACCCGCCCGCCGGGCCGTCGCGACCCCCGCCGCCCCGGCGCCACCCCGCCCCGCACCCCCACACCCCGTACCCCTGCACCCCATACGGCGAACCGCACGGCGACACCCGCCGCGGTCCCGGTCCCGGCCGACGCGGTCCCCGATGTCCCCACGGGAGGTACGGCACCCGGCGCGGCCCTGCCCCCACGTCCCACGGATCTCTTCGCCGACCGGCTCCTCGCGGTCCTGAGTGGTCAACGCCCCGTCCACTGGATGCTCCGGCACACCGTCGGCCGCGCCTACGACGAACTGGCCCGGCTCGCGGAGCACGGCCCTCTGCGCACTCGCGGCGCCCGCCCGGTCGTCCGGGACATCGGCTACTACGTCCCCCGCCGGGGCGCCATCGAGGCGTTCGCGCGCATCGGTGCCGGTGACCAGCTGCGTGCCATGGCGTTCCGTCTGGAGCAGGGCCCGGACCTGCGCTGGCGCTGCACGGCGGTGGAACTGGGCGGCCCCCGCGCCCCACGCACCGACGACTAGCCGGCTCCTCCACCGGACGAGCCGTGCCGTGCCGTCGGCAAGAACGCCCGGCCGAGGCCGCCGATCGCGCGGTCCCCGGACCCGGGGAAGGGGATCGTGCGACACAAAGCCGCAGTACGCCGTGAGGCGCTGAAAACCGAAGGAGGTGCAAGACCTTCTCACCGGGCTGTCGCAGCAGCCGGGTAGGGGCGGAGCGCAGCCCCATCCAAAAAACGCTGTGCGGAACAACAAGGGCGCACGCACGGCTGGAGTGGACGGGAAAACCACCTACCAAGTCGCGCTGCATCGAGTCCGAGCAGGGCCTGGAGGGGTTTCTGGCGGAACTGCGGGCGGGTCTCAAGGCCCGCACTTTCCATCCCCTCCCGGCGCGACGGCGCGCGATTCCCGGAGCTGGCGGCAAGGTCCGCTATCCGGGGATCGCAACCGTTCATGACCGGGTGGCCCAGGCGTTCTTGCCCTGGTGAAAGCGTTTCTGAAGGCGGGCACCCTCACTGAGGACGGCACGCTGATGAATACCGACACCGGGATTCCGCAGGACTCCGCAGGGCTCCGCAGGAGTCGATTCTCTCCCCATTGCAGAACAATGTGGCTCTCTCCATTCTGGGCCGCCGAACTCAACGGCCGCCCACGCAAAACGCTCGGCTGGGAAACCCCAGCCGAGCGCCTGCATAAACTGCTCGCGGCCTGATCAAATCGACCCGTGTTGCGACGATGCCTGGAATCGGCCCGCGGATGAACCGGCCCTTCGGGACACCACCGCGCCGTGCCCCGGGCGCCGTCACTTCTTGCGGCGTCGGCCACCCTTGGCCTGCCGACGGCGCTCGGCGCGCGTCAGGCCGTCGGACTCGGAGCGCACCGGCTCGTCGTCGTCATAGGTGAAGTCGCCCTCGACGATGCCACCCTCGCCGTCCACGGTCGCCGCGGAGAAGTGCAGGCCCCGGCGCTGCGGTGCATCGAGCCCCTTGGCGCGGATCTCAGGGCGGGAGCCCGCCTGGGCCGGCACGGCGTCCTGGACGCCCTCGGCCACCGGCTGGGCGTCCTCGACCGGGACCTCCTCGACCTGCTGCTCGACCTGGACCTCCAGGTTGAACAGGTAGCCGACGGACTCCTCCTTGATGCCCTCCATCATCGCGGTGAACATGTCGAAGCCCTCGCGCTGGTACTCGACCAGCGGGTCCTTCTGCGCCATCGCGCGCAGGCCGATGCCCTCCTGGAGATAGTCCATCTCATAGAGGTGCTCGCGCCACTTGCGGTCGAGGACCGACAGCACGACCCGGCGCTCCAGCTCACGCATGATCTCGGAGCCGAGCTGCGTCTCACGCGCCTCGTACTGCTCGTGGACGTCGTCCTTGATGGACTCGGCGATGAACTCGGCGGTCAGCCCGGCCCGGTCACCGGCCGCCTCCTCCAGCTCGTCGATGACGACCTTCACCGGGTAGAGCTGCTTGAAGGCGCCCCACAGCCGGTCCAGGTCCCAGTCCTCGGGGAAGCCCTCGGCGGTCTCCGCGCCGACATAGGCGTCGATCGTGTCGTCCATGAAGTGGTGCACCTGCTCGCGCAGGTCCTCGCCCTCCAGGACGCGGCGCCGCTCGCCGTAGATGACCTCACGCTGGCGGTTGAGGACCTCGTCGTACTTCAGGACGTTCTTACGGGTCTCGAAGTTCTGCTGCTCGACCTGCGACTGGGCGGACGCGATCGCGCGCGTGACCATCTTGTTCTCGATCGGCACATCGTCGGGCACGTTCGCCATCGACATCACGCGCTCGACCATCTGGGCCTTGAACAGGCGCATCAGGTCGTCACCGAGAGACAGGTAGAAGCGGGACTCACCGGGGTCGCCCTGACGGCCGCTGCGGCCGCGCAGCTGGTTGTCGATGCGGCGCGACTCGTGCCGCTCGGTGCCCAGCACATAGAGGCCGCCGTTCTCCTCGACCTCTTCCTTCTCGGCCTTGACGGCCTGCTGGGCCTTGGTCAGGGCGGTGGGCAGCGCGGCCGCCCACTCCTCGATGTGCTCCTCGGGGTCGAGGCCGCGCTGCCGCAGTTCCGCCTCGGCCAGGTCCTCGGGGTTGCCACCGAGCTTGATGTCCGTACCACGACCGGCCATGTTCGTGGCCACGGTGACGGCGCCCTTGCGGCCGGCCTGGGCGACGATGATGGCCTCGCGGTCGTGCTGCTTCGCGTTGAGCACCTCGTGCTGGATGCCGCGCTTGCTCAGCTGCTGCGAGAGGTACTCCGACTTCTCGACGGAGGTCGTGCCGACCAGGATCGGCTGGCCCTTGTCGTGCTTCTCGGCGATGTCGTCCACGACCGCCTCGAACTTGGCCACTTCGGTGCGGTAGATCAGGTCCGACTGGTCCATGCGGATCATCGGCTTGTTGGTCGGGATCGGGACCACGCCGAGCTTGTAGATCTGGTGGAACTCGGCGGCCTCGGTCATCGCCGTACCGGTCATGCCGGAGAGCTTCTTGTAGAGGCGGAAGAAGTTCTGCAGGGTGATCGTGGCGAGCGTCTGGTTCTCGTCCTTGATGTCCACCCCTTCCTTCGCCTCGATCGCCTGATGCATGCCCTCGTTGTAGCGGCGGCCGGCGAGGATACGGCCGGTGTGCTCGTCGACGATCATGACTTCGCCGTCGATGACGACGTAGTCCTTGTCGTTCTTGAACAGTTCCTTCGCCTTGATGGCGTTGTTCAGGTAGCCGACGAGCGGGGTGTTCACCGACTCGTAGAGGTTGTCGATGCCCAGCCAGTCCTCGACCTTGGAGACGCCGGACTCGTGGATGGCGACCGTGCGCTTCTTCTCGTCGACGTCGTAGTCGCCGGTCTCCTCGGCGCCCTTGAGGGGGTTGCCCGCATCGCCGCGCTTGAGACGCGTGACCAGCTTGGCGAAGTCGCCGTACCACTTGGTGGCCTGGTCTGCGGGGCCGGAGATGATCAGCGGCGTACGGGCCTCGTCGATGAGGATGGAGTCGACCTCGTCGACGATGGCGAAGTTGTGGCCGCGCTGGACCAGCTCGTCCTTGGCCCACGCCATGTTGTCGCGCAGGTAGTCGAAGCCGAACTCGTTGTTCGTGCCGTACGTGATGTCGCAGGCGTACTGCTCGCGGCGCTGGGCCGGCGTCATGTTGGCCAGGATGCAGCCGACGGTCAGGCCGAGGAACTTGTGGACGCGGCCCATCATCTCGGAGTCGCGCTCGGCCAGGTAGTCGTTGACCGTGATCAGGTGGACGCCGTCTCCGGAGAGGGCGTTGAGGTAGGCGGGCAGCGTGCCGACGAGCGTCTTGCCCTCACCGGTCTTCATCTCCGCCACATAGCCGAGATGGAGGGCGGCGCCGCCCATCAGCTGCACGTCGTAGTGCCGCTGGCCGAGGGCGCGCTTGGCGGCCTCGCGCACCGTGGCGAACGCCTCGGGCAGCAGGTCGTCCAGGGGCTCCCCGTCGGCGTACCGCTGCTTGTATTCATCGGTGAGGGCCCGCAGCTCGGCGTCGGAGAGGTCGACGAAGTCCTCTTCGATGGAGTTGACCTGGTCCGCGATGCGGTGCAGCTTGCGCAGGATCTTGCCTTCGCCTGCACGCATGATCTTCGAGAGGACGGACACGGGGGCTGGTCTCCTTGCCGGTCGGGCCTGGGACGGTCGGTTTCCATTTGACGTACTGAGCAACGGCCATCGTATGCGAGGACTCGGCCACGCCGGGAGGCCCGGCGGGGCTACGGTTGTCCGCCGCTGATTCGCCGCTGTTTTTCAAACGCTCTTTTCATAGGGAACAACGGCCGGGATGCACGGATAGTGCCGCATCGCTGAGGATTTGCGCGAACTGTGATCACGTGCTCACGCACGGCATCCGCGGCGCTCCCGGCGAACCGCCCAGCGTCCACCGCCTCGACCGCCGGGATGGCGCCCGCCCCGGCGCCCGAGCAGAATCTGCCGATGGACCCCGTCACCCTCACCACCGGCCGGCTCGTTCTGCGCTCCCCCGGGCCGCCCGACACCGACGCGGTGCTCGCCGCGGCTCAGGACCCCGACCTGCAGCGCTGGATCTCCCAGTTCCCCTCGCCCTACCTGCCCGAGCACGCCCGCGGTTTCACCGAGCGGATGGTGCCCGACGGCTGGGCGAACGCCTCGATGTTCACCTTCGGCCTCTTTCTCCCCGCAGGGGAGCTGGCGGGCATGCTCGCGCTCACGATGCGCGCCCTGGGCGTCGCCGAGATAGGTTTCTGGGCCGCGAAGGAGCACCGCGGCCACGGCTATGTCACCGAGGCCACCCTCGCCGTCGCCCGCTGGGCCTTCACCCGCCTGGCCATCGACCGCCTGGAGTGGCGTGCGGAGGTCGGCAACCATGCTTCGCGCGCGGTCGCCGAGCGGGCGGGTTTCACCGTCGAGGGCACGCTGCGCTCCGCGACGAACAACAAGGGAGTGCGCCGGGACTGCTGGGTGGGCTCACTGCTCCCGTCCGACCTGGCCCTGCCGTCGACGGCACCGTACCTGCCCGCTCCGCAACGGCCCCGCTAACCGAAACCCGGACGCCACCCGGCCACATCACCCGGCCCCGCTCGCCCCTTGTATTGGGCGCGCCGCCCGGCCTTTCCCGATCCCGGTCGCTCGGGGACCGGGCGCCGCCGATGCCGTTCACTCCCGCCCCGGCCCGCTGTCAGACCCACCCCATACGCTGCGAACCCATGACGACCCTTCCGCGCCCCACCACCGACCTCTCGGCCGACGAAGCCCGTCGTATCGCCCTGCGGGCCCAGGGCTTCCTCGGCACTCCCGACCGCCGGGCCGGGGTCCGCGGTGTCCTCCGCCACCTCGGCGCGGTGCAGCTCGACACCATCTCGGTCCTCGCCCGCTCGCACGAGCTGATCCCGTACGCCCGTCTCGGCGCGGTGGGCCGCAAGGCCGTGGAGACCGCGTACTGGACGGACACGCACGCCTTTGAATACTGGTCCCACGCCGCCTGCATCCTCCCCGTGGAGGAGTGGCCCCATTTCGCCTTCCGCCGCCGCGCCTACCGCAACCGCCCGCACTGGAACCACGAACTGCCCGACGGGACCTACGACCAGGTGATCAAGCAGATCCGCGCCGAAGGCCCGCTCACGGCCACGGAGTTGGGCGGCGCGAAGCGCACCAGCGAGTGGTGGGACTGGTCCGGCTCCAAGGTCGCCGTCGAACGCGCGTTGATGTACGGGGAGGTCGTATGCGTGGCGCGCCGCGGCTGGAAGCGGGTGTACGACCTGGCCGAGCGCGCGATCCCGGAGTCCCTGCTGCACGACGAGTTGGACGACGCCGAGTGCCTGCGCCGTCTGGTCCGCCTCGCGGGCCAGTCCCTCGGCGTCGGAACACGCGCGGACATCGCCGACTACCACCGGCTCAAGGGCGAGCAGGTCGACGCGGTGATCGCGGACTCGGGCCTGGTCCCGGTCACGGTGGAGGGCTGGGGCAAGCAGGCATGGGCCGACCCGGCGGCGCTTGAGACTCCCCCGAGGGGCCGTCACCGCACCACCCTGCTGTCCCCGTTCGACTCTCTGATCTGGGAACGCGCCCGCACGGAACGGATCTTCGGCTTCGCCCACCGCCTGGAGGCATACGTCCCGAAACCGAAGCGGGTGTACGGCTACTTCGCCATGCCGGTGCTGGCCGGGGGCCGGCTCGTCGGTCGCGTCGACCCGGCCCGCGAGGGCCGCACCCTGATCGCCAAGCAGGTCACCCTGGACGGCGCGAAGGTGGTCCAGGCCGTGGCCCAGGCCCTGGTCGAGGCGGCGAGTTGGGTGGACTGCACGGACGTACGGGTGGAACGGGTGGACGCTCCCGGGCTCCGCGAGCCGCTCGTCGGCGAACTCGCCCGTCTGCTCGGCTGAGCCTCAGCGGATCTCCAGGATCTTCTCCCGCATCGCGTAGACCACGGCCTCCATCCTGGAGTGCAGCTGGAGCTTCTCCAGGATGTTGCGCACATGGTTCTTCACGGTGTTCTCGGAGATGAACAACTCCTTGGCGATATCACGGTTGTTCATCCCCGTGGCCACGAGTTTGAGCACTTCGAGTTCGCGGTCGGTGAGTCGCGGCGCCGGCACCAGTCGGCGCTCGTCGGTGCGCTGGATCATCGACTTGAACTCCGTGAGGAGTTTCGACGCCATGGAGGGGCTGATCTGCGACTGTCCGTCCGCCACGGCTCGAATGGCCGTGGCGACCTCGTCGGTGGAGATCTCCTTGAGCAGATATCCGGTCGCGCCCGCCTTGATCGCGTCGTAGAGATCGGCCTCCTCGTCGCTGATCGTCAGCATGATGATCTTGGCACTGGGGGCCACCTCCTTGATGGAGGTGCACGCCTCGATCCCGCCGCGCTTGGGCATCCGCACATCCATCAGCACGATGTCGGGCAGCAGGTCGGCGGCCTTGTCGACGGCCTCGGCGCCATCGCCCGCCTCTCCCACGACCTGGATGTCCTCCTCGGCGGCGAGCACGATCTCCAGACCACGGCGGAAGAGGGCGTGATCATCGACGACCAGGACTCTGATCGGCTCCTTGCGTGGAGCGCCCCCCTCCGGGCCTATGCCGACGACGCCGTCGGCATCCCCGTTCCGCATCGGTCCGAAGCTGTCCGCCATCGTTCCTCCCCCTGAAGGCTGTGGCCTGTGGTCCTGTGCCATCGCCAACCCAAGGCAACGGCCCACCGGTTGGGCCGGTGTGACCATGATTTCATGCCCGGACGACACCGCGGTGACGAGCGGGGCGCGAAGTGGTCGCACACCGGTGCCCCTGGGGGCGCACACGCGCTCCAGGGGCACCCGCTCAACCGTCAGCCGGGTGCTTCAGCCGCCCAGCGTGCCACCTGCCGCGGGGGATGCCGCCCGCGCGATCATCGGGTCCGTGCTGAGGTGAATGACGCCGTAGTCGTAGGCGTGCCGCCGGTAGACGACACTCGGTTCCTTGGTCTCGGAGTCGACGAACAGATAGAAGTCGTGGCCGACCAGTTCCATCTCGTAGAGGGCCTGGTCGAGGGTCATCGGGGAAGCGACGTGGGTCTTCTCGCGGACGACGAGGGGGCCTTCACCCTTCACTTCCAGAGAGCCGATCTTCTTCGTGGGCACTCCGTCCGGCTCTTCCTCCTGGACGGGGTGGGCGTTCCCGTTGAGCGTCGCCGCACCCGGGACGTGGTCGGGGACCTCGGCGGCCGAAATCCGGCGTGCGCCGCGACGGGAGAACCGCTTGTCGTGCTGCTTGCGCAGCCGTGCGCCCAGCTTCTCCGCCGCCAGGTCGAGTGCTGCGTACGGGTCGCTGGCCGCTGCCTCCGCCCGGATCACCGGACCGCGGGAGCGGAGCGTGATCTCCACTCGGTCACAACGGTCGGCCTGTCGGGGGTTGGGCTCCTTGGACACCTCGACGTCGAGGCTGATGACCTTGCCGTCGAGCTTCTGGATCTTCTCCAGCTTCAGCTTCTCGGCCACGTGCTTGCGGAACCGCTCTGGCACCTCTGTCTTGCGGCCCTTGACGACGATGTCCACGCAGAACTCCGTTCCCGGATCGCTCCGCTCCAGCGGCGGAGCATCTCCCTTTTGCACCAGACCCCGGTGAACCCCGGAGCCTCGGACTCGGTGACGTCCACCTCCTCCCCCATGGGCAAGATCTCCACCTCACCGGCGCGGGTCATTACGGTCAACCGCAGCACGGCATTCGGATTTCTGAGGTATGGCCTGCGGCTTTCCCTCACAACTGAACATATCTCGCCCGGACGGATGTCGTCACCCTCTACTGCGGCGTACCTCCGTTCAGGTGATTAGGCCCTCTCACTACCTGCAACGAAGAAAGTTCGTAGTCAGTTCCGGTTTATTTCGAAAGAATCCGGCGGGGCCGCGATCACCGCCGCCCGGATCAGTCGCCCGACGCCGCTCGCGCTCGTCATTCCCACCGCTGCGTATGTCGCGTCGCGTCCCTCTTCCACCGATCCGCCGATCCGTTCCTCCCCTTCTTCCCGAGTTGCCCGCATGTACACGGCCCTTCTCCCACCGATGCCGCCCACCGCCTCCCGGACGGCCCGCGCCGCCTCCGCCAGAGAGGCGCCGGTCGTCATCAGGTCGTCGACCAGAACGAGATGTCCCCCGGCGAGCAGTCGGCCACCACCCGCCGTCACCTCCAGCGCGCCCGCGATATTGCCGAGCCGCTGACGGGAGTTGAGCCCCGACTGGTCGACCACGGTCCGTCGCTGCCGCAGCACGCCGACCACCCACGCACGCCGTCCGCTCCGCCGCAGCTCACCGGCTGCCGCGAGGCCGATCCGCCGCACCGGATCGTGACCCCGCGCCCGCACGGCCCACCGCGCGGACGGCACCGGAACGAGCAGCAAGGGCGCATCCCGCCGCCCGGCCCCCGCGCACACCGCTCGGGCGAGAGCGGCGCCCAGGGGGCGCGCCAGGGCCAGCGCACCCCGTTCCTTGTGGGCGAGGAGGGTCGCCCGCACCTCGTCCGCGTACGGCGCCACCGCGTGCACCACCGGCAGCCCGGGCGGTTCCGGCACCGGCCGCACCCGGCTCGGCGCGGCCCCGCTCAGGGCTGCACGGCACTCCGGGCAGAGCACCGTGCGTGGCCTGCCGCAGCCCGAGCAGTCGGTCGGCAGCACCAGGTCGGTGAGGTCCTGCCACCACCCCCGCATGGCCACCACTGTGCCCGCGCCCGAGCCGACCGGCCACCCCTGTGGACAACTCCCTGTGGACAACTCCGCGCAGGTTGTCACGGCCGCCACCCACACGAGTGAGCAGCCGTCCGGACCGGGGCTGAGGTCGCTCATCCGTCCGGGCTGGCCGCGAGGGCGGGCAGAGCAGCCGGCTGGGCTGCCCGCACGGGTGCGGGGTCGCCCCACGAATTCGGGGGCAGGGCGTCGCCCCGCAGATTCGGAGGCAGGGCGTCGCCCTACGGATTCGGGGACGTGGAGTCGCCCCGGCGCACGGCGAAGGCGAGAGCCCGACCAGGCACGCGAGCCTCGAACCGTCGGTGCGGCAGAGGCGAGGCACCCGGCCCGGTGAGCCCGACACGCCTGCCCGGCAGCGCGAGCCGCCCGGCTCGCAAGCCCCCGGCGTCAGCCCGCCCGGGCGACCGCGGTTCCGGGGCCTCGCCCCGGGCGCACCCCGGCCCCGACGGACCTCAGCCCGGATAGAGACGGACCTCAATCCGGATAGAGACGGACCTCAGCCCGGATAGATCGGCGCCGACCCGTCCTTGACCACCTTCTGCCACTGCGCCCCGGACGGCAGCCGCACGATCCCGTCCTCCGAGTACGCCACCAGCGGCACCCGGTCGTCCTCGGACGCGGTGATCGCCTTCACCCCGGTCAGGGCCGCGGGCGCCTGGACCTCCGGCGCGGAGCCGTCGACCTGCACGTACCGCATCTGCTGCACGCCCCCCTGCTCGCGTCCGACCACCACGAGCCTGCTTTCCCCTGCCCACGACATGGCGGTGACCTCTTCCAACCCCGGTGCCGCGGAGCGCAGTTCGAGAACCGCTGCCCCCTGCCCGACCCTGTCGTCCCGGTCGATCCGCCCGACGAGCAGGGACTTCCGGCCGCCCTCCTCCACGACGAGCGCCATCCGCACCCCGTCGGCGGCCACCCGGACGTCCTCGATGTGACCGGACAGCCCCGGAGTCCGCACCGTCTGCGGCTTCCCCGAGCCCTGTTCCAGCAGCAGCAGCCGCGAGTTGTGGGGATCGCGGTCGACCACCCACAGGTCACCGCGGGCGTCCCAGCTCGGCGTGGCCAGCCGGTCGGTATCGGTGGCGCCCTTGCTGGTCAGCAGGGGGGCGTCGAGCGAACCGTCCGACGTCACCGAGGCGACGTACAGCGACTTCCCGTCGCCGCTGACCCCGGCGGCGGTGCGCTCGTCACGCGAGACCGCCACGGACGCGAACTCCTTGCTGCCGTCGCCGAGCGGGCCGGGCACCGGCACGGCGGTGGTGCTCGTGCTGGTGCCCGCTATCCGGACCAGCCGGTGCTTGTCGTCGAGGAAGTACAGGTAGTCGGGGCTCTTCACCGCGCCGCGCCAGACGACGGCCTCGGCCCGGTCCTCGGTGAGGTCGCACAGCGTCCGGTCGTCCGGTCCCTGCAACTCGACCGAGTCCACGGTGGGCGTCAGATTCTGCAAGGTGTACAGCAGCTGCGTCGCCATTTCCGTGCACTCGGCCGCCCCGGCACCGGCGGCCTTGTCGTTCAACGGCACCGTCAGCCGGTTCTGATCGTCGGGCGTCAGCGCACCGGCGCCCTCCTGCAGCGCCGCACCCGTCGGAAAACTCGACCGGACCACGGGTCCGAGCCACGTCGTGGGCCCGTTCAGCAGCGAGCGGACCACCTGCGTCATCGGATCCACCCGCTTGCGCAGATAGACCGGATCGGCGACGGCCACCGGCTGCCCGCCGACCCCGACCGAGGTGTTCGAGGCGAAGTAGTACTTGTTGACCGAGGTGTAATTGCGCTGGAAGTCGGACTTGCCCATCACAACGCCCTGCGGCAGCACGTCGATGCGCCACTGCCCGCTCTTGGCGTCCCGCGTCAGGTGCAGCCGCTTGGTGTACGCCCCCTCGGCGGGCGCGTACGCCTGCTGCGCGTCGACGGTGGCCACCCTGCTGCCGGCCAGCGTGTAGGTGAGGCTGCCGGGGTCCTCCCGCCCGCCGGCACCGTGGTCGACGACGGTGCTCGGCGCGTCGGCGAGCACCGTAGTCGACTGCTCGGGCCGCCACTTCCGCGCGGCGGCCGGGGCAAGATACTCGCGGGCCGTGTCATAACCCGGGTCGTCACTGGTCAGCGCCTCCAGGAAACCCTGCACGATCTCCCCCGGCGCGGCGTTCTCCTGGGGCGGCATGGCGAACACACGCACCTGCGTGTCCTGCCGGGGCGTCGACTCGACGTCCCGCAGATCACCGCTGTCGGGCATCGAGGCACACCCCGCCAGCAGGACGGCACCACAGGCGGCGTACGCCACCGCGCGCCCCGGCCGACGCCGGACGCCCCCCTCGCGGTCAGCGCCCACGAAATGCCTCCCCTGATGAGGTGTTCGAGTCCCCCGCGGCCGTCTCCCGGCCCGTGTCCGGCGCCGCGTCCACGGCCCGCGCCTCGTCCCTGTGCCGAACGATCCCGCTGGGCCGGGGCACGACACGCGCGCCGCTGCCGGGCAGCGCGGTCGGATCCGCGGACGGTGCCACGGTGGCCGACCGCTGCGGAATCGGGGCGCGCGGCGGCAGCGGCGGCACCTGGCCGCCCGTGGACTGGGCCGGAACCATGGGCCGCTCGTCCGCGCCGTGCGACAGACCGGCCCCGCCCTGTCCCGCGTTGCGCCGCGAGTCCTTGGGCTCCAGCGGTATGGGCGAACCCCGCAACGGCTCGTCCGCGGTCCGCGGCAGCGTCAGCCGGAACTGCGAACCGCCGCCCGGCTCACCCCACGCCTGCAACCAGCCGCCGTGCAGCCGCGCGTCCTCCAGGGCGATGGACAGGCCCAGTCCCGTACCACCGGTGGTACGCGCGCGTGCCGGGTCGGCCCGCCAGAAGCGGCTGAAGACCCGGGTCGCCTCGCCGGGCTTGAGCCCGACACCGTAGTCGCGCACCGCGACCGCGACCGCACCACCGGCCGCGGCCAGCTTGACGACGACGTCCTTGCCCTCACCGTGCTCCACGGCGTTGACGACGAGATTGCGCAGCACCCGCTCCACGCGCCGGGCGTCCGCCTCCGCGACGACGGGCTGCTGGTCCCCTACGACGCGTATCCGGCTGCCCTTGCGCTCGGCGAGCGGCTCGGCCCCGCTGACAACCCGCCGTACGACCTCCCGCAGGTCTATCGCCTCGGCCTCCAGCGCCGCCGCGCCCGCGTCGAAGCGGCTGATCTCCAGCAGATCGGCGAGCAGCGACTCGAAGCGGTCCAGCTGGTCGGCGAGCAGTTCCGCGGACCGGGCGGTCACCGGGTCGAAGTCCTCGCGCGCCTCATGGATCACGTCGGCGGCCATACGCACGGTCGTCAACGGGGTGCGCAGCTCGTGCGACACATCGGAGACGAACCGCCGCTGCATCCGCGACAGGTCCTCCAGCTGCTGGATCTTCAGTTGCAGGTTCTGCGCCATCTTGTTGAAGGCTTCACCGAGGCGCGCGATGTCGTCCTCGCCGGTGACCTTCATCCGCTCCTGAAGACGCCCGGCCGACAGCCGCTCCGCGATCCCGGCCGCCATCCGTACGGGCGTCACGACCTGCCGCACCACCAGCCACGCGATGGCCCCGAGGAGTACGACGACGAACAGCCCGGCGGTCGCGAGCGTGCCCTTGACCAGGCTCAGCGACTTCTCCTCCTGCATGAGCGGGAAGAGGTAGTACAGCTCGTACGGATCCCCGTTCGGGTCGTTGACCTGCTTGCCGATGACGAGCGCAGGCTGGGTGTTCTTGCCGTTGCTGTAGACGATGCGGGTGTAGCTCTGGGCCGCTGTCGTACTGGTGTGGACCCGCGTCCGCAGGTCCACGGGCACACTGGCGGACGGGTCGACGTACCCCGAGCCGCGCGGGCTGCGTCCGCCGCCGCTCTCGTCGCCCGCCGGGAGCGTCACCACGTCGAAGGCGCCCTGACCGCCGCTGGAGAGCGACTCGACGAGGTCGCTCATCCACTGAATGACGTTCTGCGACTGCCGCCCGTCCACGGCCGAGGCCTCGTCACCGGTGCTGCTCGCGGCCTCGTCGGCCTTCTGCTTGGCCACCGCGAACCCGCCGGTGGCCTGGCTCTGCGACGCCTTCACCTTGGCGTCCAGAAGGCCGTTGCGCACCTGCCCGATGACGACGAAGCCGAGCAGCAGGACGACGCCCAGCGACATCAGCAGCGTCGTGACGACGACCTTGAGCTGAATGTTGCGCCGCCACAACCGCATGACCGGCAGCAGCGGCCGACGCACCCAGCGCATGAACAGCCGCAACACCGGGCTGCCCTGCATTCCGCCCTGCAACAGCCCGCCCTCAAGGAGGCGTCCCCAGCCCGACCCTGCCGATTTCCGGCCGACAGGCCGCCCCGGACGGTCCCCGGGCCGGCCGGGAGCCGAAGCGGCACTGTCCCCGGACACGTCAGCTCGGTCCGGCCTTGTAACCGACGCCACGGACGGTCACCACGATCTCCGGCCGCTCCGGATCCCGCTCGACCTTGGACCGCAGCCGCTGCACATGCACGTTCACCAGCCGCGTGTCCGCCGCGTGCCGGTAGCCCCACACCTGTTCCAGCAGGACCTCACGGGTGAACACCTGCCACGGCTTACGGGCCAGTGCGACCAGCAGATCGAACTCCAGCGGCGTCAGCGCGATCGACTGCCCGTCCCGCTTCACGGAGTGCCCTGCCACGTCGATGACGAGGTCACCGATGGTGAGCTGCTCCGGCGCCGGCTCCTCCGACCTGCGCAGCCGGGCCCGGATCCGGGCCACCAGCTCCTTCGGCTTGAACGGCTTGACGATGTAGTCGTCGGCGCCCGACTCCAGGCCCACGACCACGTCGACGGTGTCGCTCTTCGCGGTGAGCATCACGATCGGCACACCGGACTCCGCCCGGATCAGCCGACACACCTCGATGCCGTCCCGGCCGGGCAGCATCAGGTCGAGCAGCACCAGGTCGGGCTTTGCCTCACGGAATGCGGCGAGCGCCTTGTCGCCGTCGGCTACGAAAGACGGCTCGAAACCTTCACCACGCAGCACGATGCCGAGCATCTCGGCCAGTGCGGTGTCGTCGTCGACGACAAGGACTCGTCCCTTCATAAACGACATCATCCCATTCTCATAACGGCGAAGGCGGCGCAGGTGAACAAGGTCACCGGCCAGTGACGATAGTCGTACTCAGCCGTCACTGTCTGCCGCACCACCCACGCCGACGGCCGCCCGGCGAGCGCCGGCCCCGGACCTCACGCCCCCAGCCGCTGCGCGACCTGGCCGGAGAGCAGGTCCGCGAGCGCGGCGGCCGTCACGGGCGAGACGACGCCGGCCTCGGTGACGATCGCCGTCACCAGCTCCGGCGGCGTCACATCGAACGCCGGGTTGTACGCCTGCGTCCCCAGCGGCGCCACCGGCACCCCGCCGCCCGCTCCCCTGACCGGCACCTGTGGAGCTGTGATCTCCGTCACCTCGAACCCGGGCCGCTGCTCGACCTCGATGGACGCCCCGTCCGCCGTGTCCGGGTCCACCGTCGTCACCGGCGCCACGACGATGAACGGCACATGGTGGTACCGCGCGAGCACCGCAAGCGGATAGCTGCCCACCTTGTTCGCCACCGACCCGTCGGCCGCGATGCGGTCCGCCCCGATCAGCACCGCGTCCACCTCCCCCGCCGCGAACAGTGATCCGGCCGCGTTGTCGGTGAGCAAGGTGTACGCCATGCCGCTGCGCGCCGCCTCGTACGCCGTCAGCCGCGCCCCCTGCAACAGCGGGCGCGTCTCGTCGACCCACAGTCGGCGCAGCCGCCCCTCCCGGTGCGCGGCGAGCGCCACGGCGAACGCGGTGCCCTCCCCGCCCGACACCAGCGACCCTGTGTTGCAGTGCGTGAGGATCCGGTGCCCGCCACCGGGCAGCAGCTCGTCCAGCAGCGCCAGCCCGTGCCCGGCCATCAGCGCGCTGGCCTCGGCGTCCTCCCTGTGCAGCGCCCGCGCGGCGGCCAACGCTGCGGCCGCCGCCCGCTGTGGGTCCCCGCCCTCGGCGAGCGCGGCCCGGTGAGCGGCCTGTGCCCTGCGCACCCCGACGGGCAGGTTCACCGCCGTGGGCCGGGCACCCTGGAGCGCGCCCGCGGCCTCGTCCACGTCGAAGCCCCGCGCGGCGGCGAGCGCGACGCCGTACGCGCCCGCGATGCCGAGCAGCGGCGCCCCGCGCACGGCGAGCGACCGGATGGCCTCGACCAGGGCGGGTGCATCCGTGCACACCAGCTCGACCTCCTCGGCCGGCAGTCTGGTCTGGTCGACAAGGACCAGTACGGGGCCCTCGGGCGGCTCCTCCCAACGGATCGCCGGTATCTCGGTCGCGTGCCTGCCCTCGACGGTGTGCGCGTCCTGATCAGCCATGCGGTCAGTCTGCCCCGTACCCCACGAACAATTGAAGGTGTACAGCCCCTACCGCGGCCGGTCCCGTGGTCACCGCCCCATGGCACGATGGCTGCCAACCTGCCGCCGCATCCGCGGACGGGCACCGAGAAGGAGCTTCGATGAACGACACTCCGGGCTGGGCCTCGCCCGGATCCGCCCCGTCCAACGGGCAGGAACCCGGCGCGTCCGGCCCTGCCGACCCCGCCGGTCGGCCGGGGCCCGCACAGCCCGTCGACCAGCCGGGCTCGGACCCACAGGATCCCGGTGCGCAGTGGTCCAAGGAGCAGCCGCCACCCGGCCAATGGTCCGCGCCCACCGGCGCCCCGGCCCCTGGCCAGGCTCCGCCGCCCCCACCGCGGGGCCCGGGCTGGGGCGGCGGCCAGGCAGGACCCGGCAGCTACGGAGGCGGCGGGTACGGGGGACCCGGCGGCTACGGAGCCTGGGGCGCCGGCTGGGGCGGCCCCCCGCCCGCGGCCAAGCCCGGCGTGATCCCGCTCCGCCCGCTCGGTGTGGGCGAGATCCTCGACGGCGCCGTCTCCACCATGCGCACCTACTGGCGCACGGTCCTGGGTATCGCCCTGACCGTCGCGGTCGTCACGCAGATCGTCGTCATCCTCTTCCAGGGCCTCGTCCTCAACGACACGGCGAGCACCGAGGCCCTCAACGACCGGAACGCCACCCTCGGCGAGGTCTCCCGCGCCATGGGCGAGGCGTTGCTCGGCTCCGTCGCCGTCCTGCTGATCTCCTCCATCGGCACCATCATCGCCACCGCCCTGCTGACGACCGTGACCAGCCGGGCCGTGCTCGGCCGGGCCGTGACCACCGGCGAGGCATGGCGCGACGCCCGGCCGCAGGTCCCCAGGCTGTTCGGGCTGGTCTTCCTGCTGCCGCTCATCGCCGCCGGCATCCTGCTCTGCGGGGCGCTGCCCGGCATACTCGTGGCCGTCGCCGGCGCGGAGGGCGGCGCGACCGCCGCGCTCCTCGTCCTCGGCCTGCTCGGGGCGACCGTCGTCGTGGTGTGGCTCATGGTCCGCTACTCGCTGGCCTCGCCCGCGCTGATGCTGGAACGGCAGAGCATCCTGAAGTCGATGGGCCGCTCCGCCAAGCTGGTCCGCGGCTCCTGGTGGCGGGTCTTCGGCATCCAACTGCTCGCCGCGATCATCGCGAACATCGTCGCGTCGATCATTGTCATCCCCTTCGCCCTGATCGCCGCCGCGCTCAGCGGCAATGGCTACTCCGGCTTCCTCGAAGGCACCGGCGGCCTCGGCTGGACGTTCCTCATCGTCAGCGGCATCGGCTCGGTGATCGGCTCCACGATCACCTTCCCGATCAACGCGGGCGTCAGCGTGCTCCTCTACATCGACCAGCGCATCCGCCGCGAGGCCCTCGACCTCGAACTGGCCCGCGCCGCCGATGTCCAGGGCTACGGCGCGACCGTGCCCGGCGCCACCCCGGGGAGCTGATGCGGTGAGCCAGGCGGGGGGAGTTCTCAGCACGGCGCCGGCCCTGCCGCGCGCCGCCGGCTCGGCCGTCCGCGGCCTGCTGCGAGCGGGCGACACGGCCGTACTGTCACTGGCACGCTCGGGCGACGAGCCGCCGGTGACCGTCCCGCGCGACCCCGCGAGGGAGGCCGCCCGGCGCGAGCTGGCCAAGCGGATGTACCACGAGAACGACCCCAGCCCGCTCCAACGGGCCATGAACGCCTTCTGGGACTGGCTCGGCAGAGTCCTCGACACCGCCGCCTCGGCGACCCCCGGGGGGATACTCGGCCTGGTCGTCGTGGTCCTGGCCGTCGTCGCCGTACTGGCCGCTCTGTGGTGGCGCCTGGGCACACCGCGGCGCAGCCCGGTCTCCGTCCCCGCCCTCTTCGACGACCGCCCGCGCAGCGCCGCCGAACACCGCGCCGCCGCCGAAGCGCACGCGGCCCAGGGCCACTGGAACCAGGCCGTCCAGGAACGCATGCGGGCCATCGTCCGCGCCCTCGAAGAACGCGCCCTGCTCGACGTCCGCCCCGGCCGCACCGCCGACGAGGCGGCCTCCGAAGCAGGCCGCGCCCTGCCCGCCCACACCGACCGGCTGCGCGCCGCCGCCCGGGAGTTCGACGACGTGACGTACGGCGGCCGCCGGGCGGGTCGACAGGCGTACGACCGGCTCGCCGAACTCGACCACGACCTGGAGCGCGCCAAACCGGCCCTCGTCGCCAGCAGCCACAGCACGGCCCACAGCACCCGCCAGGGGGCCGCCGAATGACCACCGGGGCCACCCTCCCGTCCACCTCGGCCTCGCTCACCGCCCGCCAGGTGTGGACCCGCTCGCGGGGCATCGCGTTCGCGTGCCTGCTGCTCCTCGCCGGAGCCGTCACGATCGCCGTCATCCGCTCCGACGCCCGGCACGGCGCCCTCGACCCCCGCTCCGCCGACCCCTACGGCAGCCGCGCGGTCGCCGAACTGCTCGCCGACCGCGGCGTGTCGACACGCGTGGTCACCACCCTGGACGAGGCCCGCGCCGCGGCCGGCCCGGACACCACCCTCCTGATCGCCGTACCCGACCTGCTCACGCCCGGCCGGCAGAGCGCGCTGCACTCCGCGACCGCCCGGTCCGGCGGGCGCACCCTCCTCGTCGCCGCCGGCAGCTCGTCCGTCGAACGGCTCGCGCCCGGCGTGACCGCGGACCCCGCCACCAGCCTCGGATCGGCCCTCTCCCCCGAGTGCGGCCTGCCCGCCGCCGTACGCGCGGGCGTGGCCGACACGGGCGGCATCCGCTACACCACCACCCACCTCGACGCCGACTCGTGCTACCCCAGCCAACGCCTGCCCACGCTGGTGCGCGTCCCTGACGCCTCCGGGAACGGCGACACCGTCGTCCTCGGCGCACCCGACATCCTGTACAACGACCGCCTCGACGAGCAGGGCAACGCCTCGCTCGCCCTTCAACTCCTCGGCTCCCGCCCCCATCTGGTCTGGTACCTCCCCTCGCTCTCCGACGCCTCGGCCACCGGCACCGGCGACCAGAAGGACTTCCTCGACCTGCTGCCCTCCGGCTGGCTCTGGGGCACGCTGCAACTGTTCATCGCCGCGGTGCTCGCCGCCTTCTGGCGGGCACGCCGACTCGGCCCTCTCGTGCCCGAAAGACTCCCCGTCGCGATCCGCGCCTCCGAGACGGTCGAAGGCCGGGCCCGCCTCTACCGCAAGGCCGACGCCCGTGACCGCGCCGCCGCCGCTCTTCGCTCCACCACCCACACCCGCCTCGCCCCTCTCGTAGGCGTCCCCGTCGCCCAGGCGCACGCGCCCGAAGCCCTGCTCCCCGCCCTGTCCGCGCACCTCCACGGCGACGGACAGGCCCTGTACTCCCTCCTCTTCGGGCCTCCGCCCACCGACGACGCAGGCCTCATCGCACTCACCGACCGACTCGACGCCCTCGAAAGAGAGGTACGCCGTCCATGATGGACCCGACCACTGACAACGCCGGGAACGCCGGGGATCCGGGCAGCGCCCGCGCCTCCCTGGAGGCCCTGCGTGCCGAGATCGCCAAAGCCGTGGTCGGCCAGGACCCCGCCGTGACCGGCCTCGTCGTCGCCCTCCTGTGTCGCGGACACGTCCTGCTCGAAGGCGTCCCCGGCGTCGCCAAGACGCTGCTGGTCCGCGCCCTCGCGTCCGCACTCGAACTGGAGACCAAACGCGTCCAGTTCACCCCCGACCTCATGCCGAGCGACATCACCGGCTCCCTCGTCTACGACACCCGCACCGCCGAGTTCTCCTTCCAGCCCGGCCCGGTCTTCACCAACCTCCTGCTCGCCGACGAGATCAACCGCACCCCGCCGAAGACCCAGTCCTCCCTGCTGGAGGCCATGGAGGAACGCCAGGTCACCGTCGACGGCACCCCACGGCCGCTCCCTGAGCCGTTCCTGGTCGCCGCGACCCAGAACCCGGTCGAATACGAGGGCACCTACCCCCTCCCCGAAGCGCAGCTCGACCGCTTCCTGCTCAAACTGACGATCCCGTTGCCCGCCCGGCAGGACGAGATCGACGTCCTCACCCGGCACGCTGCGGGCTTCAACCCGCGTGACCTGCGCGCCGCCGGCGTGCGCCCCGTCGCGGGTCCGGCCGACCTCGAAGCGGCCCGTGCCGCGGTCGCCAAGACGACCGTTTCTCCAGAGATCACCGCCTATGTCGTGGACATCTGCCGCGCCACCCGCGAGTCGCCGTCCCTCGCCCTGGGCGTGTCCCCACGTGGCGCCACTGCCCTGCTCGCCACCGCCCGCGCCTGGGCCTGGCTGACGGGCCGCGACTACGTCATCCCCGACGACGTGAAGGCCCTCGCCCTGCCGACCCTCCGGCACCGCGTACAGCTGCGCCCCGAGGCCGAGATGGAGGGCGTGACGGCCGACTCCGTCATCAACGCGATCCTCGCCCACGTCCCGGTTCCCCGCTGATGCCGTTCACCGGACGCGCCGCCCTGTTGGCGGCCCTCGGCTCCGTCCCTGTCGGAATCTGGGATCCCGGCTGGACGGGCATCCTCGCGGTCAACGGCCCGCTGGCCGTGGCCTGCGCCTGCGACTTCGCCCTCGCGGCGCCCGTACGGCGCCTGGTCCTTACCCGTTCCGGTGATACGTCCGCGCGCCTGGGTGAGACCGCCGACGTGACGCTGACCGTCACCAACCCTTCGCGCCGCCCGCTCCGGGCCCGCCTGCGGGACGCCTGGCCACCGAGCAGTTGGCAGCCGGGCACGGAGATCGAGGCATCTCGCCACCGTTTCACCGTGCCACCGGGCGAGCGCAGGCGTGTCACGACCCGACTGCGGCCCACCCGACGCGGTGACCGCCAGGCCGACCGCGTAACGATCGGCTCATACGGCCCGCTCGGTCTGTTCTCCCGCCAAGGAGCCCACCGGGTTCCCTGGGCGGTACGGGTCCTGCCGCCTTTCACCAGCCGCAAGCACCTCCCGGCGAAGCTCGCCCGACTGCGCGAGCTCGACGGCCGCACCAGCGTCCTGACCCGCGGCGAGGGCACGGAGTTCGACAGCCTGCGCGAATACGTCCCCGGCGATGACACCCGCTCCATCGACTGGCGGGCCACAGCGCGCCAGACCTCGGTGGCCGTACGCACCTGGCGCCCGGAACGCGACCGCCACATCCTGCTGGTCCTGGACACCGGCCGTACTTCGGCGGGCCGGGTCGGCGATGCCCCACGCCTGGACTCATCCATGGACGCGGCCCTGCTTCTCGCGGCGCTGGCGTCCCGCGCAGGCGACCGGGTGGACCTCCTCGCCTACGACCGCCGACTGCGCGCCCTGGTCCAGGGCCGCACCGCACGCGATGTCCTCCCGTCCCTGGTCAACGCGATGGCCACGCTTGAGCCCGAACTCGTCGAGACGGACGCGCGAGGTCTCACCGCCACGGCACTCCGTACGGCACCGCGCCGATCCCTGATCGTCCTCCTCACCACCCTCGACGCCGCACCGGTCGAGGAGGGCCTGTTTCCGGTGCTCGCGCAGCTCACCCAGCGCCACACGGTTCTGGTGGCATCGGTGGCCGATCCCCACATCGCCGGCATGGCGACCGCCCGTGGAAACGTCGATGCGGTCTACGAGGCCGCCGCCGCGGCTCAGGCCCAGGCCGAACGGCACCGTATCGCGGAGCAACTCCGCCGCCACGGAGTGACGGTTGTCGATGCGACACCGGACGACCTGGCTCCGGCGCTGGCGGACGCGTATCTCGCTCTGAAGGCGGCGGGACGACTCTGAAAGAAAAGGGGCCCGACCAGATCGGGCCCCAAACGCAGAAAACCCCGCATCATAACGATGCGGGGTTTTCTTCAATTTTAGTTCGGCGGTGTCCTACTCTCCCACAGGGTCCCCCCTGCAGTACCATCGGCGCTGTAAGGCTTAGCTTCCGGGTTCGGAATG